>CAYWFN010000001.1:0-19067 GCA_964457715.1 uncultured Methanosarcinales archaeon
AATTTCTTCATTTAATTTTTTACCTAATTCATATTGTTCTCTATAGATTTGTTGTAATAAATCAATATTTTCATCTTCAGATTGGTCACAGATTCTATCATATCCTTTAAGCATTCTCTGAACATATGTTAAACCATCTGACTCTTCTTCTTGAACTATAACATCTGTTTCCTCATCTGGAATAGCATCCAAAAGATCCAATAACTCATCATCACTTTGCACTTCTTCATCAAGAATAACTTCCTCAACCAAAACTTCACCTTCATCACCAAATAATCTTAATTGATTATCAACTTCAGGTCTTTGTTCTATAACTTCCTCAGGAATTTCATCAACTTCTTCTCTAACTTGTCTTCTGATTTCATGTAAAGGATAATCTGTTTTGATTCTTTCTGTTTCTCTATTAATTCTTTCTAAACTAGCATCCAGTTCTTGTAAAACTTGATTTGCTCCATTTTGAAACCTTTGTCTAAGTTCATCAGAATCTCTATTCAATTGATTTATAAAAGCCTCATCCACCATATAAAAAGGAAATCTAATTACATATATAAATGTTTCTTGTCAATCACCACTAGTTGGTAAAGAAAATAATATCCCCACCCCCGGATATTCATTATCTTAAAGATAAACTTGAACCAGGAACCTTTCGGTAACAGCTGAGTAGATTTCATCCATTGCATATTGCATAGTCTTCTACTATCTACAGCCGAACGCTCTAACCAATTGAACTAGGTGGGGTTATATAATAAAGTATTATATAGGTTGTTTAAAAATTTAACTGAAATTCTACAAATTTTAGTAATTTTTAAACTTAAAAATTTTAGATTTTTATTGTTTTTAAATTCATCTGTTAATAAATAATAAGAAATAAATTAAATAAAAAAATAAAATTTAAGGAGTTCTACTTCTTGCAAATATTTTTGCAGCTTCTTTTATAAGTTTTTTACCGCCTTTAACAGCTACACCAGCTCCACCAACTATTATGCTGGCAGCTCCTGCCACATCGTTGTTTTTTTCTTTGTCAGCATTTTCTGACTTTTCTAAAGGCTTCCTCTTTTCTTCTGATTTACTATCTTCTTTTTGTGTATCTTTTTGTGGTGTTTTTGCTGTATTTGTATTTCCTTGTTTTCCATCATTTGTTTCTGTACCTACTTCAGCTTCATATGATTCTTTAATTGCCCCAAGAACTTCTTCTACTTGTTTTGCAGCTTCTGATTTTTGTTCAATTGGTGAACACATTGTTGCTCTATTAATAGGTATTTGCATTGGTTTTCCTTTTTTAATTTTCCTATTCTTTAACTTTACATAATTTGTAATCTCTTCTTGCGTTAAATGAGAATCTCCATATTCTTGTTTTACAAAATCGTATATGTCAGCACATATGTCCTCTATTGTAACTTTTACTTTTTTTATATCTCTTTTCTTCTTAAGCTTTAACTTTCTTACCTTTCTCATCTTTACTTTAACAGGATCATATCTATAAACTTTAAAATATTCATTATCATTTCTAGGATCTGTACGAACACCATCTCCTTTGATAAGTTGTAATTCATCATAAAGAATATCAGAAATTGCTCCTCTTACTTCTTGTCTGTTTCCTTTTCTAATTACTCTAACTTTTTCATGAAAAAAGTCATTTGATTCAAAATTATTATTAAATAATTCTTCTAATGATTCTAAAACTTTTGTTCCTGATTTATCTCCAATACAAACTATTCCAACATATGTTCCATCAATCATCTTAACTACCATATCTGCAATTGATGCCATTTGTTTACTAAAAGGAGGAGTTTGTGGTAATCCATAATAATCATTTCTCATTCTATCTGTTAAAGGTTTTCCAGGATCATAAGATGTCCAATAAAAGGAATTATTTTTAACATCTTCAACTCTTTGCCAATATTCAGTTCCACCGTTTAATTTTAACCATGAATGAACAGTTTTTCTCATTTCATATTCATTCATTTGTCCACTTAATTCAAGATTAACTGATACTCTTCCGTCTCCAGCAGCTATATTTGTATGATTACTTCCATGTAAATAATTAGGATCACCAGAAGTAGAAATATTAATAAATCTTCCATCTCTTTCAACAAAAAATTGTTCAAATAATACTTGATTTCCTTGACCCCCATATACACCATAATTATAAGGCTGAACACCAGGTCTATGAAGAATAGGACTTCCTGCATGATGATTTTGAATAATTCCAGTTGCTTGTGAAGGATAAACATACGCTGGATGTCGTGCTTCAGCAGCAATACCCATTAATTCTCCTAAAACAATAAAACTAGCTCCAATATAAAAACCTACTTTAGATAATTTTGATTTATTATTTTCATTATTATTCTTATTATTTTCTTTTAATTTGTTTTCTAATTCATACATTGTACAAACACCCCATTTGTCTTAAGAATCTAGCACCTTTTTGAAATATAAATATGGGATACAATATTCATTTATAAATGTTTCGGTTGATTTGTTACTGTGTGGTGGTTAAAGAAGGAAAAATAAAGAATAAAGAAAAAACAAATAAAAAAAACACATGCCTAAGCATGTATAACCAGCTTATTAGAGCTCACAACTCTTTTCTTACCAGTCTTAGTCTTATACTTAACTTTTGTTCTAGGCAATTCAAAATTACCAAATATACTTAATTTGGACTTCATTCTATAAGTAATTAACCTATCTTCATGTGGATCAAGTTCATCCATATCCCACCTAACTATTGTATAACCTTGTGATTCATGTTTCATTACTTTAGATGGTTTTACTGTACCTAAATCAAAGTCTTGTGTAATGTTTGCCATATTAGGAATCTTATCAAGAACTTTAACATTTTCTAAAGCATGATTACTTATATTTTTTATATTCAACATAACTTTTACTTCAGAAATTACACCTTTATGTAATTCAACATTCTTTGCCATCTTTGTAACTTGTATTGGACTTCTAAACAAATAATAAGCAACTACTGAAATCAAAGCAATTAATATCAAATACAATATTATTCTATAATTAGTTTCCATAATTATTTTTTGTTCTTGTGAAGGCTTTAATGTAATATCCCATGAATAATATCTAACCCCATTCTCTGTTATAATAGAATAATCATCGGGACTTGCTGATAAGAATATAGCTTTCCAAAGGGGTGCTTTAATTCTAACATTCTGTGTTCTTTCCATGTTACCTATATTTTTATATGTCTTAGCTACTTCTTTTTTTAATAAAAAATAATCTGAAGACTTTTCTTGTTTTTCAAAGTTACCAGTATAATCCATTATTTCAAAATAAATATTTGCTGCTTTATATTCATAATTTCTTCCATAATTATCCATTGCAGTTGCCCTAACTTTTAGAACATCATTTTGTGGAATAACTAATTCATCGAATTTAATAGGAAACTCAATTTTCTTTTTTTCTTTAGGTCCAAGTGAAACTAATTGATAATCATTAATTGTATTACTCTCAACATATACTTCTAAATTAGTTATATTTCTAACATTTTGATTTTCTACTTCAATCTTAAGAACATATTCTTCTCTTGGATCAATAAGTTCATAAAAATCAGACTTAAGTGTAACATGTGGGACATATTCCTCTTGTATACTTGATAAAGACATTATATATACAGGCATTTCCATAGTAATCATATCATCTGTTGACAAAGATTTTACTGTAATATATGCAGTTCTATATCCTTTTCCAATTTCTTTATCTGGTTTAAAAAATGCTTGAGTTGTATATTTTTCTCTTGCAGCAACACTAAATCCAGACATGTGATCTGTATGAGGTTCTGTATATGAAACTGGCCATTGTATTGAATCACCAAATGTTAATTTATAATTATCTTTATTACCCATCTTATTTCTAACAGAGATACTAAATTTGGCAGCACCATAAATAGTAATTTTATCATTTATTGGCTCTATCTCAAGTTCAAAACTCTCTGTATTTTGTTTAGCACTAGAAACCAAATTAATACAAAGAACTAATAATAAAAAACACATTACAAACATAATTTTCTTTATTTTCATATAGCTACACCACCTTTTATTTTGATATATAAGAACAACCTTTACTTATATATAAATATTGTTCTTTTGTAATACAGTGGTTTTTGTGAATATATTGGTTTAGTAACTTGATGATAAGTAATAAATCTCTAACAAAAATCCCCAAAATTCCAAAAAAACCAAAATTTTCTAATTTAAAAGTTTCATATTATTAATATTAATAATATGAATAGAATATTAATATGTTTTCTTCCTTACTAATTAGTAATAGAAACAGTGATAGATGGAGGAAACAAAATGGGAGGAAAAAAAACATGTGGAAAAAAGCAAGTACTTATTTCAAATATAATTAAACTGGCAAAAAAAGCAGAAATAGAAGTTAGAGAAGGAAGTAATCACAAATATGTTTTGAATGCTCCTGGTATGATGGCTTGCGCTGTTGGTCCAACATCGGACTTTGCCAAACATATTGCTCCATGGATGAAAAAAGTAACAGGATATAGCCGTCAGGTAGTTTATCAATCTGCGGATTCAGGCAAATGGAAATTTTAGGAGGGGAAAACAAAATGTTAAATTTAGATGAAAATATAAAAGCTGTAAGTAAAGATCCTAAACAAAAAACTAAATTACAATACAAAACAAGTAAAATAACTCTTGATATTCTTATGCCTGATTTAATAGAAATTAGTGATTCTTATCAAGAATTTAAGAAATTATTAAGAACAAAAAACAATATCCAAGGCATTAGATATTTAGATGCAAATCAGATTTCTGAATTATTAAATCATTTCAAATGTGAAGATGAACAATATAGAATAGAAAAAGCAATTAAAAACATAAACCTTGAACAAATATTAGAACCTCAACAATTAACACCTGAAATAAAAAAAATAATTAAAAAAGAAAAAAAATATTTTGATAATACATTAGAACACAAACTAAATGACAAAAAATCAAATGAACCTATTTGGTTAGGCATATTCTTAACAAAAGCAGAAAATGAAGACAACTATTTTATAAGAGCAAAATTAACAATCTTGCATGATTTTGAAAATAAATATAGTGCACTAGAAAATGACATAATAGAATATGTAATGGGCGCTTTTCAATCAATTGCTCAAGGTAATGAATCATTAGAACCACAAAACAGTTATAATTTAGTAACAGTAAGTATGAAATTCACAAAAGAAAAGACAACACAAGAAGAGATAGAAAAAAAAATAAATAAATTACAAAACACATTATATGAAACATACCTTAAGACTAATTCTCCACATTATGAGTATGGAATAAGATTTTCAATAGCATACACAAAAGCAGATGAAAGTAAAATTGAAAAACCAAAAGAACAAAGAAAACAAAAAAGAACAAAAAAAATTGAAAAAACACTAGAAACGCAAATTACAACAGAACAAGAACCAAAAGAAGAACAAAAGGAACAGAAAGAATATGAAAAACAAACAATAGAAGACAAAACTGAAGACTACAAAGACTACACAATCACTGACAAAGAAATTATAATCTATGAAAACAAAGAATATCTTACAACTGAAACTGCATTAAAATATACAGGATTGACAAACTGTGGTTCACTTCATTATAGATTTAACAAAGGTACACTAAGAAAAGAAAAAGCATATGTGGACAATAAATTATCTGCTTTATGGTTATTATCAGATCTACAAAAGATTTCTAATAAAGGAGAGGATAAGAAAAATGACCAAAAATAAAAAACAAATCCCAGATCATGTACATGATACAGCAGATGTAGCTCAAAAACTAGATGCCTCTATTTTTGATGTATGGAACCTAGCAATTCAAAATGAAATAGGAATAAATATTTCTAAAGCAAAAGATTTTGTAGAGATGAGATTTTCAGAACAGAATATTAATGAAATCAAAGCATTATTAAGAAATAAAACACAAGAAAAAAAGAATAAAGAAGTTGTTCGTTTATTTATTGATGGTCTTGAAATCATGGATATGAATTCAGGAGAACTTGAAGAAAAGATAATATTAAACACAACTATAGATAAAAAAGGAAAACAATGGTATACATTATCAGATATAGCAAAAGAATTAGAAGGAAAATTTACATTAGCTGAAAAAAAAACAATAGATGATATAGAAGACACTAAACCAATAGACGGAAAAACAGAAAAAGAACAAGAAAAGGAAAAACAACAAGTAAAAAGATATAAACAAAGAAGAATTTACATTTCAGGAGAACTAAAAGATGCACTAATGGAATCTACTCAAAACAAACTAGATGTAAAACATTATTTAGCAACATTAGGAATTGAAACAGAAGCAACAAAAAAAAAGACAAAAACAAAAAAACAAAAGAAAATTGGAAAAATCCCAGATGAAAAGGAAAAAGGTGTATCTGTAAAGCTTTGTGATTTAATAGATGTAGTAAAGAGAATAGTAAGAGCATATAATTTTAGAAGAATAATTGAATTAAAAGCAGAAAAATATTTTCAAAAGAATGAATGGATACAAAATTCACCTGTGTTCTTAAAACATAATCAAGTAAAAGAAGCAATAGATTAAAATAAACCTAATAATGAGAAACATGCACTATCATTTTATATTTTGTCTATGATCAAAGGAAACAAAATTAAAGAAAACATAGGCAATTATTATCAAGATGTTTCATGTGCAAAGATCTTATACAAAAATACCAAATGGCTTAGACAAGTTCCAAAAAAAGTACATGAAAGTGATAATTTAGAAGATTATGTTGAATGGTTAATAAAAGAACAAGAAACACATCATGAAAAAGCAAGAATCAACACTTGCACATATATTCTTGCACTTTATGCAGGTGATGAAATCAAAATAAAAAATGGAAATACTCCTAAAGGGATCATGATGGAAGCTGGAGCTGCATATTATGGAATTCAAAAAGCAACATTTGTTGAAAAACAAATAAAAGAAGCATATCAAAAAATTGAAGACCCTAATCTTGAAGATGAATTAAAACTTGTTAATGAAGTAGTTTCAAAATTAGACAAAGATAAATTCAGATATTTAGACAGACCTGAAAGAAAAATAAGTAAGAGATATATTAGCCAGATAATAAAATGGAGATTAAGATTACATAAAAAAGAGATATTAGGCTAGGGGATAATAAGATGAGATTCCATATCACCATTCTAATACCATATTTGTTATCTGAACTTAGTGGAGATTTTTCTACAGAAGTAAAAGATGATCCAATAATCGACCTTTATAGAATAAAAAGTTTAATCAAAAACAAAGAATATGTTTTTCAAACAAATTTAGTCATTAGTGGTTCCTCATGTTGTGAAGAAGTACAAGTTGACAATCTTAAAGATACTGGATTAATTTTTGCAAGATATAGTTCTGATTATGGTAAGATAAGTAAATCAAGAAACACACCAGGAGAAATAGGATATAGTCTTGATATTCCAAAAGATATGTTAATTGTCAGAGCATTATTAGATGATGAAGATGTTAAAGATGCATTGATTAACAGAAATCTAAAAGCAATAGAAAAAGCAATCTACAGTCTGAATAATAGAATAAAACTTCCAATCTTAATAACAGATTATTTGCAAAAAGCACTTGAATATCAAGTGATTAAACATTAAAAATGAGGCAACAAAATGAGGAAAAACAGTGTACACATCCTATATGAACCATGCAAAAGAATCAACCTGGAAAGAACTTTGGAAGATCTACTTAAGCATGATATAAGATTTAAAGAAGATGAAAGAGTAAGAAATTTAGAAGATTATGATCTTAATCAAATACCATATTTACTTGACGAATTAGGAATTACTGAAATTGACCATCACAATCCTTTATTCAAAAGACACATATTTATTGTGCAAGAAGGTGATTCATTAATAACAATAAAATTAGATTCATTTGATTATAACAGAATAAAAATTGAGAAATTAGATATGGTTGCATTGTGCACATTAGAATGCGGACATATTCTAAAGATTCTACAAAAAACAAGGAATAGAGATGTTCCTATTGTAAATGCATGTTCTGGTCCTTTGAAATTTGAACATATAAGAAGATTGTGGCAAAATTAGCTACTATTAGGTGATAAATATCACAAAGTTTATAAAGTAGATTATACACCCCTATATATAATTAAGGTGTGGTTTAAATGGTAATATGCATAGCTGAAGATAGAAAAAAAAACAATAGATCATGCTATATGGAAAAAGACAAACCAACAATAGTTGAATTGCCTAATTCTAACAAAGATTCTGTACAAGAAGAAATAAAACCAAAAACACAAGAAACAGAAGAAGAAGAACAAACAACACAAACAAATCAAGTTCCAGAATCACAAACTCTAGAACAAGTAATTGATGAAATTGCACCACAATCAAAAATAGATGAAATTACACAAAGAGTACGACAAGCAATGCCAGAAAAAATAATTGATTCACATGCTAATGTAAGTAAAGAAGACACTAATGGAGATACTAATGGAAATACAAATGGTTCTAAAAAAGGAAGGAAAACTAAATATAGTGCAGAACAACTTGAAGGAGCATTAAGAACTCTTAGATTTTGGGAAAGAGAACCACATGAATTAGTAGCATCCGTAGTAAAAGAAGATAAATACACACAAAGTTTATACTCATCATTCCTTACAGTTTATTCTAATGAAGAAGAAGTAATTGGAAAAGATGGAAAGCCAAAGACAAGAAAAACAAAAAAACATTATGAAGCATTATATAATTATTTAAAGCAAACTTATTGTTTAATCAAATTAAAAGAAATTAGAAGAACAGAACCAAAACGTAAAACATTAACTGAAAAAGAACAAGAACAAGAAGAAAGAAAAGCATTTGTAAAAACAATTGAAACAAAGTTAGAAGCAAAATCAGGATTAGAAAAACCAGAACTATTAACAATATTAGAAGAGACTAAATTCGAAGATAAATTTTTTAATGAACAAGACCTAGAAACATTGAGTCCAATTTATGCAGAAAAAAATTATAAATGGAATTCAAGTTTTAGAAGAATATTTGGAGAAGATGGAAAAGCAGAAAGTTGGTACAAGGCTTTACCAAAGTATATATTAGAAATAGAAGAACAAAGAGCAAGAGAGCTATTAGATGCAAAAGTCTATACCCAAGAAAAGTTTGAAAAAGAAATAAAAGATATTCAAGAAAGGACATATTCAAGAGTTCAAGAAATTAGAGATTTTGTAATTAATAAAAAAGGAATTGCAATAAGTAGAAAACTATCTTCATTAAGCCCTGCTGAAGCAAAGAAACTTTTAGAAGAAGCAAATCTTTTGGAAAAATCATTTGATGAACTTACACTATCATATTCAATAGATAATTATCCTTTTTTCCATAATTTCTGGAGAAATTACAGTGAAATAGGAATCTGTAATTGGTATGATGCATTAGAAGGGTTCTTTTTTATGGAATTCAAAAAAGAAATTAACCAAGAAACAGAAAATCAAAAACCAATTGCCAGAACAAAAGAAGAAGAACAAAAATTAGATGAAAGATTAAAATTAAAAGCAAAAGATTGGGCAGACATGATTAGAGCAATTGCAAGAGGACCACATAAACTATTGGAATACCTAAAAGATGAAAGAAATCTAAGCCATAAAAAATTAATTGATATATTGCAGAGAGATTCATTAAATTATAGAAAAATCTCTAAAGACGAAAATTTACCAATAGGATTACTAAAAACACTTCCAAAATATCTCGCATTAAGATTAAATATGAGTAATAGTGGATGTTTTATTGAAAAAGATAATATGGATGAACTAATTGCAAAGCTGGATCCAAAATCAAAAGCAATATTAATCACAGAACAAGAACATGCAGAACATTCAGTTATGCCAACATATAAGATTACAATTTATTACAAAAATTCTGGTAAAAAAGAATTTTTCTTAAAATGTTTTGAAGATGAATGGAGAAGAGAATATGAAACAACAGTATTAAATTTTCTACAAGAAGAAATTTTCCAAGGAAGTAAAAATAATGTTATACCATATGAAAAAAAACACAAATTTACAAATGTTAATAAATCAGAAATGCCAGATGGGATAATTGAATTAACTTCTTCAGTAGCACAGAGTGTAAGTAATATAGAAAATAGAAACAAAATTAGATGTGCATCTGTTGCTTTTACTCAATTTAACAAAGATTTTGATTTAATTGATTATATTGAAAAAGAAATTCCAAAAAAAGCAAAAAAATATGAAAACTATGATATTCAACAAGCAATCAAACAAATATTTTCAGATATTAATGACATACTAATTGAAATTCATATTAAAGGATATGACAAAAAAGAAATATTAGAAAAAAAGTTAAATGCAAATGAAGAATTAAGCACTACTCAACATACAAAATTAAAAGAAGTTAAATCATATAAAGATTTTGTGCCTACAATAATAACAGAAAATAAATTAGATAATAAAGACAGATTTGATAAATATTTAGAAGAAGCTCACACTAACTTTTTAGATGACTTTCTTTTTCTAAATAAAGCATTAGTTCATGGAGATTGTCATCTTAAGAACATAAGAAAGTCAAAAGAAAAAAATAAAGGATTAATGATTTTTGATACTGACAAAACACATATTGGTATTGGATTACAAGATTTAGTTGATTATGCAAATGTTGCAGAACAATATGGAATCAAAAAAGATTTTATATTAGAGGATTATATTATAAATCTAGCAGACAAAACAGGAATAGAAAGTGAAAATTTTGAAGAATTTATAGAACAATGTACAAGAGCATATAATAGCATATTCTTAATTAGAAAATTATGTGACTTAAGAAGATCATATAATAGATTCCATAATGAAGATACACACTTTGAAAGAAAACAAATCCTAAGAAAAGTAATCAATAAAGTAAAATTAGAAATATATAACCATGCTAAAGATAACATTACTGAAGATTTTACTAAAATCAAAACATTATTAGAAAAACAATTCTCATTTTATGCTTATAGACCATATGATGCAAGATGGTTAGCATCACAATTTGTAGATTCATTAATAAGTCAGCATGCATACAAAGGACATGAAGATGTTTCAAGATTTCACTTAAAACAAATAACAGAAATGTTAGATGATCCTATTAAAGATGAAAAAGAAAAAGAAGCTTTATATGTTAATTTAGTAGAAGCATTAGATCGTAACAAAGACTTAATGCATAAAGAAATTTACAATAAACACAAGAGGATAATTGAGGAATATGCCTTGTTAGTCCCTGAAGAGTGACTAAATAAGAGAAACATTTATAAATAAAACTCTATTTCTATATGTATATTATATGTATAAATTATATATAATTTTGAGGTGATAGGGAGCATGATATATGCCTCAAAAGCAGTTTGTAATAACAAAGAAGATAGCAAAACATGGAAATCAATCTATTATAGTTATTCCTAGAATTCTTGAAAACCATCTTAAACCAAAGACAATAGTCAAATTAACAATTGATGTTCTTGATGAGGTGGGAAAATGAATGATGATTGGTTTTCAAAGTTCTTTAATTACACAATTAAGAAAGATAAGAAAAAGAAAGATAAAAAAGAAGATCAAGATAAAGAAGAAAAAGAAAAAAAGCTTGGAGAATATAAGACAGATGTAAATAAAATTTCAAATCTCGAGGAAAAGTTGGATTATAATGAATTTAAAAAGAAACGAGAAAAAGAAATTAAAGATCCATTATTTCACATTCGTAATATAGATAAAGCTCTTACAAAGGCTGGAGAAATATATAGTGATTTTCATCTGGACAATATCAGAAAATCAAAAGAAAAGGATTCTAATTTAGAAGACATTAAGAAAAGTGAAGCTAAAAGACTTTTAACACTAATAAAATTATATGACCGACCACTTGAAGAATTAACATATACATATGCAAAAAAAAATTATCCTTCGTTACATAATTTGTTTAAAAAAAAAGATCTTAAAAGAGATGATTGGTACAAAGCTCTCGAACAATTTGGTCTTAGCAAAGAAAGAATTAGAAATATTCGGGAAAAAGAAAAGCATTGTAAAATTAAAAGAAGGCCTTCTAAACATCCAGCATTAGATAAAATTATTAATATGGACGAGATATATGAAGCAGTTAGAATTCATGCTAAAGAATTAGAAGAAGAACCAAGAGAAAAACCAAAAGTTATTCCAGAAAAAGAAGAAATTTTAAATATAGTAAGATCATGGCACGATTCTGCATCAAGTTCTGATAATAGACAACCAACTGAATTTTTAACACATTCAGAAATAGGTGCTTATTATCATTCAATACAAGACTTTTTAGAAAGTGCATTTAGTACAATAAAATTAGAAGAAATTAGAAGAAATGACCCAAACCGTGCAGAACTTAATGAAGAAGAAGAAAAAGAAATTAAAAATGAAGCAAAATCAGAAACAAACAAATTAAGAGAATTTAGATACAAAAGAAAAGATAGACTTTCACCTAATTTAATTCCATTAGATTTATGTTTAATAAACTTAGATAATTGGAATTCAGAATTATTAATTCAAGAACTTAACCTAATTATTAATAATAAAAATTACAAAGAATTTGTACTAAGCAAAGAACAATTAATAGAACTTAGAAAAAGAATTAAAAAAGAATCATATTCTTTAGACACAAACAGTTTTTTAAGTGATGATCTAAAAAAAGAAGCTTTAATGTGTATTTATTTTCCACAAAGATTATCACAAACTTTTCAATTAGAACAAAACCAAAGCAAAGATCTTAGAGGATGTGTTAAAAGAGTTTATTTAGCAAGAGACTCAGAACAAGGAAGAGAAGGATTACCAATTGCACTTAAATTCATAATACTAGATGAAGATCTAAAAAAAGTAATGGAACAACAAAATAAAACAATTGAAGAAATTATATACAAAGAAATATTAGAAGGAAAAATCAAAAATACACATACAAATCTTGCATATAATAGAATAGCAACAATATATGGACATAGATTCTTAGTTGAAGAAAGAATTGATAGATTCCTGTCTGAGTATGTTAATGAAAAAAAACAAAAACAAGAAACATTAGATTTAGATGAAATATTGCACATATCAGAAGGAATTGTTGAAGGAATGAAAATTCTTCATAAAGCAGGAATTGTTCATGGAGATTTAAAAGCAGAAAATATAGGATACATAGATCAAAGTGATGAAGAAGATGAAGAAGAAGATGAATATGGAATTCCAATGATCACAGACTATGGGATCTCAACAATTTATAATTATGCAAAAGAAGATAGAGAAAGAAATGGTGGAAGTGTATATATAACACCTCCACCAGTATTTTTAGGTGCAAAGCTTGACAAAAAATCAGATATTTATGCATTTGGTTCTTTACTTTATTATTTATTTGAGCAAGAATATCCTCTTGAAAAAGAATTAATTGATAGATGTGATACTAGAAGTTATGGATTCAAACATTTAGGAACTTATTTAAAAAAGTATAAAGATAAGAAATTACTTGAAACAAAAGTAGATGAAACATTAAAAGATAAAGATATTCCAATTGAATTTAAGTATTTAATTAAAGATTGTATATTACAAAAATATAAAAGTGGAAAAGAACTTAAAAAAGCACTTCATAAAGCTAAAGAAACTTATCACAAAAGAAAAGCACAAGAACATTACATGAGCACACAAGATGAAAGAAGAGAAAAAGATTCAATAACTGATCCAATGAGTGCAACTCAATTTGAAACAAAAGAAAAAGGGAAATTAATAGATAAATATTTAATAAGATTAGCTTCAGGAATAGGAATAACAGTAGTTGCACTTGCAACATTTTTTGGATTCAAAGCATTACCAAGTGAAAGTACAGAACAGATTCTAAATGAAGTTAAAAGAAAAAAAGATGCAATTGTGACAAGATTTGTTAATCAAGAAAAAATACTTTTAGAATCTGAAATAGAATGTCCTGAAGATTTTACATCAGTTGACATAAATCATGAGGAATACCCTTCACATTTTAATTATCATAAAAAAAAACATAAAGATAAAACCATTGTTGATAAAATAATTACAGAATGGCTTAAAACAAGCATTGAATTAGGAATAGAAGAAGAAAAAACAATCAATCATTATAAACAGAGGTATTTTACAATAACTAGAGGCTCAACTTTAGATACAAGTTACCAAGAATTTTCAGAATATTTAAGAGAAATAATGAAGCATACTATAAACTTGTATGCAAACAACAATACAATTGATTTAGAAGACCTAATAACAGGAACATTAATAGGATCAAATGAACTATCAAGAATACAAAAAGAAAACAAAACTCTTGATTTTAATAAATATATAATAGCAAATAAACAAAGTAATCATGGAGAATTCATAATTTCTGAAGATCAACAATTATTCTTAAGAACATTAAGAAACAATATTCTTAAGAACTTACCTGAACACATAATCATAAGTGAAGAAAAAGCAAACAACCCATCATCAATATTATCCTCATACAATCCAGATTCATTGGAGGTTGTAAACACAGCATTTGATACAGAAGTAAGCATTTATAAAAAACACGATTTTTACAAAGAAAATAAATATCTAAAAATAGAACATGGAGAAACATTAAAAATATTATTTAACTTAAATGATAAAAACCCACATGATATAAATCCTTTTAAAAATATATCTGAATCTTATGTTACACAAGCTTATATTGAAGGGCTAGATAACATTGTTTTAAATAAAGGATTAATAACTGCTCCAATATTTGACACATGTTTATATGAACCATATATGTATTATAATAATTCAGACACAATTAATATAAATATCCCAGAAAATATGAACCAAGGGATATATAAATTAATTATTGAAACATACCTAACAAATAAAAAAGGATTACCAACAAAAAATTCAAAAGCATTAACAAGAAAAACAATTCCTATTGTAATAGGAGATCCTAATTTTCTTATATCTGTAAACAAAATAGATATGATTTGGTTTGAAACAAAAGTTTCTTTTAATTCTATAAACAACAAAAATGATATAAAAGGATTACAATACAAAATTAAATATGAAATCCCTGAATTACAATTCAAAGAAGAAAATACAATTGAAACTTGTAATCATAATTGGACATCTGATAGAATTGGACTGCCTAAAATAGATGAAATTCATTCAATTATCAAATCAAATAATAATCCACTTAAGTTTAGAAAAGTATCTATAAAAAATAGTGATTTACAATATGAAATAAGTAGAGATTTCTATACATTAAAAACAATAATAGAAAATGAAAAGGGAGAATTCATAACTCAAAGTTTTATTCCTGTTAGAATTAGAAAAAGTGGAGATACTTATAGTTTTGAAAAATCAGTTCCAACACCAGAATTCGCACACAGAATAGCAAAACATTCATCTAATGAATAATAATTACACCTATTGGGCTGCTTGCATGATAAATCATTCTAATTGCTCCGATCAAATAAAATATAACTTCTTTTTCATTAGCTCTTTTAGAATTAATCATCTTCATTCCTAACTTAGGTGCATACTTGTGCTCTATATTATGAATCTCATGCTGTAATTTGAAATCTTTTCTTGCATAGAGTTTGTGAACTTTTTCAAGAATCTCATCAAGTCCCTTAAATAAAATTTCAATATCTTTATTTACTTTAATTTTCTTACTAGAAGCATAATTATTCAAGAATTTCAATTTTCTAATTGCCAGTGACAAAGTTACTAACAACTCCCAATAAAAAGGTGCTAATTTTGCTGAAAACAGCTTCTTAGAAATACATCTTCTTAAGAAATTAACATGTTTATAAAAATTTAGAATCAGGTCATTAACATCTTGAAACTTTTCTTTATCTCTTTTCTTAATATTTTCTTTTAAATTAGAAACAATTTCTTTTAATATAAAGAATTGTTTATTTAGAATACTATGAAAATTTCCCATACTTGGCTCAGTTATTGATTCTAATATACACCCATTTTCAGAATGGGAAACAATCTCAAAACCAACAAAATAATGATTAACCAATTTTTTAATAGTCTTAAACGCATCTTTTTCTTCATATCTTATAACAATCCTATCATAACCCATCTTATATGGATTTGATACTCTTCTTATGATCAAACTCTCAAATTCAGCAGGAACACGAACTGTTATTTCACTCTTTTTGCCACTTTTCTCTGAAGCTACAATCAGATTACCATCCTCTTCAGTGATGTCTATCTCATCTCCTCCTTGAAGATTTCTTAGATCAATCCATTTTTTAGGTAGATAAATTGTATAACCACCTAAGCCTTGTTTAATTAGTTTTCTTTTCATTTTAAACAAGGAAAGTACTACTAATATTTAAATTTTTCGTAATAATATTATTAATATTAATAATATGAATCAAATATTAATATTCAAATGACTACCATGTATAAGTAATGATCCCCACCTTCCCCATAAAAAGAGGTTTCTGATAGATAATATTGAGGTAAATAAAAATGGAGAAAAACTTAGAAAGGTTTGTATATGCAATGACTGTTAGTCTTGAATCTTATTTTGATCCAGATTATATTGTTGATCCGGCTCGACCCACAGCTGTACCAAGATTATTCAAACACAAAAGTGAAAAAGAAAATTTTCGTAACAAGACAATGCAGTATCTTCTATTAAACTATGATGAACCTGTTGAAAAAACTGATCTTAGAGTAATGGGATATGCAGATATCAATGTTTACTTATGGATAACTGAACAATCAGTTATTGACAAAGTCAAAAAAGACTTAGATCAAATTCTAAACAAAGAATTATCACGAACTAATGTGGAAATTGATTATGAAACCCACGAAATTGATTGGAGGAAATAAAATGATAAAAAATATTGTAGATGTACTTGAAGATAAAGAAAATCTATTAAAAACATTTGAACAAAATAAAGGACCAAGTAAAAGTTTTACTTTTTTTGATAAATCAGAATTAGGAGACATAATTGTTGTTGACAATGAAATTGCTAAACAGTGGTTAGAAATAAATTACCTTTTCTCGACCCAATTCTATCCACAAGGATTACCAGGAATTGGTGAAATTGGAGCAGATATAAGAGAAATAAAAGAAATAGATGGAGAAACTTATCTAGTTGTAGGTATAGCATTAATCTATTATGCAGTTAAGGCATTAAGAGATTTTAGAAAATCTGAATCACAAATTCTAAATTGGAAAAATAATAAAGAATATTATATTAACAAAACACAGGAACTAACAAAACAAATAAAGAAATTACCACAAGACTCAATAAATCTAGAACCATTCAAAAACATGTTCAAAGATCCACAAGCATCAATTGGATGGCAATATATTGATTTACCATCACCAGAATTTGTTAAAAATCTTGAAGATTTAGAAACAGAACTCAAAAACTCAAATACAAAAGCAAACAAAGCTCTTAAAATTATAAAAGAACTAAAAGAATTAAAACAATATTCAACAGCAATCGACGATCTTAAAAAAATCAGAGAATATCATAAAAAAGTTCCTTATATTGGGGATGAAATGATAAGAACATGCAGTCCTGCTGCAAGCGGAGGATTATGTTTACACACACATCCTGGATTTGATCACCCATACAATGCATTGCCCTCTGGAGGAGATTTATTATTAGTAGGAGCTCAAGCAGGAACCCTAGGCATTAATATTGTCCACATTGGTGCTGGAAGTCAAGAAGGCGAACATTATGTAATGCATATTCCTAGAGATGAATTTTTTGAACAAGTCAAAGAAATTGTAGATAATAAAGAACTAACTGATGAAGAAGAAACTGCTAAAATTAAATTAGAAGTTTTTGAACAAAGATTAGATTACATAATCAATGATCAAATTCTTGGATTCAAAGTCAATGGTAATAATGGACATAGAATAATGCAACTTAGTCCAATAATCACTAAAAAAGAATTTGACAAACACAAACAATATCTTGCAGACAATCATTATGGTACTCAAGAATTACATCTAAAGGATATTATTTTCGATACTGGCGAGGGATATATAATCTATGATAATAATGCAAGAGATGTAACAATGAAGATTCTTGGAAGTATTTCAAAACAAGAACAAGGAGGAGAACAAAAATGATGAATTGCTATATTACCCCCGAAGATCTAGAACTTTATGGTTGTGAAGAACAAAGAAACAAAATTGAATATTATTACACACAAAGTAGACTTGAAGACAAAGTCTATATTAGTGGTGACACAATTCTTCACCTAGACTTTGAAGAAGAAGAATAAAAATGGAAAAAAACAAATTCAAACAAGAATTTTTTGAAGAATGGAAAAGAACTGCAAAACAAACTCTAGAAGATCCTAGAGTTAAAGAATATTTAGAAGACATAATCAAACCAGATGTAGAGTTTCCATTTGATGAAGTAATTAATACATTGGATAGTACAATGAAAGACTATGCAAATAATTGGAAAGAATTATCAGATCTTCATGAAAAATCAGGATTATATAAAAAAATAGTAGAATTTATTAATCCAAATAGTGGTTTATTTGTAGAATTAGGTTGTGGAAATGGAAATTTAATATCAGAACTAAAAACAGACAACATAATTGGTGTTGACTTAAATGCCTTTTGTTTACAATTAGCAAAGAGATCATTACAAAATAAAGGAAAAAAAGTTTCTACATATTTAAAATCTTACATCTCATTTGACCATACAAAAGGATTAGTATTAAGACCATATCCAATTATGGAACAATTAAATCTTAATAAAATAAATCTAATCTGCGATGATATCTCAATAATGCATAATACTATGAGAATTCTTTATAATCAAGGGAGAAAAGCAGATTATACTACGTTTATATTACCTGGAGGAATTGGACCATTTCAAACAATTCAATTTTTCGAAGTAATGAGACATGTTATGAATAAGGAAACAAACCCATATGGATTTTTAGATTCTGTTGTAAGAAATATTCCAAAAATCTGTAAAAAAGGTGGAAAATTCTATTTAGGAGTGAGAATGCCTAAAGAAGGACTAGAAATTATAAAAAATATAAAAGGTTTTGATTTT
>CAYWFN010000002.1:0-10532 GCA_964457715.1 uncultured Methanosarcinales archaeon
CATTTTCCGTTTTCTGCTATCATATTATTACACCTCAAATTCATTATATAGTGATAAAACTAATTAATAGTTGATTTTATAACTATTTGGTGACAATTAATACTATATAAAGGTTTTGGTTTTAGAAAGGTTAATTTAATGGTTAGAAGGGCTGAGAGGGCAAAATTGAAGGGTTTTAGCAGTTAAAATCAAGCTGTTTTTACAAGAATTAGAGCATTATTATAATAATAGCATCACTTCTTAGCCTTATACATAAATCTCATATGCTTTTTACACTTAAGACAGGTATAGACAACTCTTCTGCCCTTACTCTTGCCTTGAAGCCTTATTTTACTGTTTTTGCTATTTAAATATGTATAACAATGTTTACAAAACCTCCTTTTAAGAGCTCTAGGCACTGGAATTCGAGCTTTCATAGCTATTTTCCTTGCTAATTTAACATATCTATTTGCTAATTTCTGGTCTGATTTTTTAGCTTGTCTAAATAGTATAAGAATACGTTCTTTTGCTAGTTTTTGTTTTGAGTTCATATATTAAAGAATTTATTTAAAAACTATATAAATATTGCTTTAATATTAGTAAATATATATAAACCACCAAAATATACCACAAAATATGTTTAAAAAACTATTAGATCTGTTCAAATCAAAAGAAGAATTAGAGCTTACATTAGATGAATTAGAACAATGGCTTAATACTAAGAAATCAAGTTCTGAACAGTCTTTAGAACCAGTTTGTAAGGAATTAATAAATGATCTAAAAGAATATATAAATGGGTTAAACGATGCTCTTTTAGCATTTCAAAAAGCTGAGATCAAAGATGAGAGTAAAATAGAACAAAGAATAGTAACAATAGTATTAGGCAATAGAAGGAGTTTTATTAATCAAAGTGGGTTCTTTATTAAAAGAATAAATCCTCCAAATTATGAAGATATTTATCAAATTATTGAATTTTCTAAAGATCTTAAAAGAGAATTTGATAGTTTTGCAAAGATAACTCATAAGAGTTTTTATGCATCACAACATTTGTTTTTTAAAGAAGTTGAGAATATTAAAAAAATAATTACAAAAATTTCTAAAATAAATGTAAATTTTGAAAAAGCAATCAAGGAAAGCAATATAAACAAATTTGAAGAAGTAAAAAATGAAATAGAATCATTAAAAAGTTCTATTGAAAATAAATTTAATTTAAATAGAAATCTAATAAGATTAAAAATTAAAAAAGGAGAATATATAAAAGAAAAACAAGAAGATTGTGAAGAAAGGATCAAACAAATTAAACTTTCGCCAACATACAAAGACCATTTAAAAGATAAAGAAGATCTAAACATATTAGATGAAAAAATAAAAAAACATAAACTAAAATTAGAACATAATTTTGCTGTAATTGATTCTGCTCTTAAAAAATATACAAGAATTGCTGATGAAGAATTTAAATTAATACATGGTTATCAAGAAGATAGTTTTGATGCTTTGCTTAATGATAAAAATTTTGAAATATTAAATGTTCTACAAAAAATTACTAAGAAAGTTTTAGAAAATCAGTTAGTATTAAAAGATTCTAAAAAACAAAAAATCCTTTCTGAAATCAATTTAATAAATAGGCCTTATTTAGGGGAGATAATTAAAAAATACAAAGAATTAGATAAAGAAAGAAATAATTTATTAAATAAGATAAATAAAAATAAATTAATAAGTGAAATAAGAGAAAAAGAAGAACAAATAAAAGATTTAAATAAGAAAATTGAATTAACAGAGCAAGAAATAAATACAACAAATAAAAACATTAATAAACTAGACCATACAGAAATAAAGAATACAATAGAAAAACAGTTTGATACTGTTTTTAATATCGATCTAAAGCTTAAATTGATTGAAAATGATAAATGAATTTATTAAAAAACATTCAAAAGAAATGATTAAAAATATAATTAATATAGGTAAAAAGTATTATCTTGTTAATTCTAATTTGTTAAAGATTAAAGATAAGATTGGTAAAGAAGTGTTTAGTATTGGTGTTTATTTAGGTGGAATCAAAAGTAATAAGTTTGTTCCTAGTATTGAATTAATAAATATGCTTTCTAAAAATCCTAAAAGACAGATAATTGTCAATGATAAAGCTGAATGGTTATTTTTATGTGGTAGAGATGTATTTATGAAGAGTATTCTTTCTGGTACTTTAAAAATGAATAAAGAATACTTTGTTATGAATTCTAAAGAAGAGAACTTAGGCTTGGGCAAATTTGATGGAAAGATTGTTAAGAATTTGGTTGATAAAGGTATGTATTTGAGAATTGAAAAATAATTCTAGGAGGTTCAACCACTGGCAGGGGCGTTTATTTTCTGCCTTTTTGAAACTCATATAATTCTTTTACTTCTCTTAATGTAGCTATTTCAGAAACAGATTTATCTTCCCTAAGTCTCATTATCCTAGGAAATCTTAATGCATATCCTGACGAATATGTAGTAGATGCTTGAATTTCTTCATAATTAAGTTCTACAATAATCTCAGGCTTTACTTTTACTAATTTACCTTTTTCAGATATTATCAAAGGTTTTAATAAGTTGGTGAGTTCTTCAAATGTTACATCTTCATCTACTTCTTTTTTTTCTTTTATACCAGTTCCGACTTTACCAATTTCTAATAAATCATCACCTTTTTTACAAGCTAAAATAAAACTAGCTAACCACTTAGATCTTTTTCCTTCACCCCAAATTGCACCAGTTATAACTAAATCTAATTCTTTCATAACAGGCTTTACTTTCATACCATAGCCAACCCTTGCACCTGGTTTATATGGAGCATCTAATTTCTTAGCCATTACACCTTCTTCACCAACTTTTAAAGCTTCATCGTAGAAGGACTGGGCTTTTTTTAGATCATTAGTTATTAATTGTTTTGCAATATTTATTTTATTTTTTCTTGGCTTTATGATTTTCTCAAGATATTTTCTCCTAGTCTTGAACATTTCAGTAAGAAGAGATTTTCCATTTAATTCAAGAATATCAAACACATGAACTGTAACAGGTACTTTTTTTATAATCTCACAAATATTATGTTTTCTTTTAATTCTTTGAGAAATCTTTTGAAAAGGCAAGTACTTTTTAGTTTTAGGATCTATTCCAAGAACTTCAGCATCTATAATAAAATCTTTTGATTTAATATTTTCTTTAACAATTCCAACAATATCTGGAAATTGTTTTGTAACATTTTCTAATCTTCTTGTAAAAAGTTTTATCTCATCTTCATTCCGATGTATTAAAATTCTAAAACCATCATATTTATATTCTAAAGCCATTGGTTTTCCTAAAGATTCAAATGCTTCTTCTAATGATTGTGCTTTTAAAAACAACATTACTTTTATTGGTTTTCCTGGTATAAGTGGCAAGTTTTGTAAACCCTTAATTCCTTTTTCTTTTGCAAGTTTTGCAACAATTGCTAAATCATTTGTTAAGTCAATTGCATGTTGGACACTTCTCACCAAATAATTATACAAATTTCTTGCAGTTTTCTCATCTGAAGATTGTATTAATTCATATTTCTGTAAATCTTTTAGATTTTTAGGATTGTCTGTTTTTAATATTGCTAATCTTTTATGATCATATTGTTTCTTTGTTTTTAATTCTTTGTTACATGCTAAACAAGTCTTTGTCTTTGGTACAAATTGTTTACATCTTTCACAATAATAAAATACTTTTTCAATTGGTGGGAAAAAAGACCAAACAATTGCATCTCTTAAACCCCCTTCACCAACACCAATTCTCATTTCTTCAGTAATGGTTCTTACAATATATTTTGATTCATTGGGTTCTGCTGAAGTAAGTAATTCTGATATTAGTTTTAATTTTATTTCTTGTGAACCTTTTCCTTGAATTGTTGAAAGTTTTTTTAGGTTGTTGAATACTTTCTTAATTGTTAAACTTGTTGAGAACAATGTTGATTGTTTTTTTTTACCAACTAATTCTTGTGCTACATTACCAATGTCACCTAATTTTTTCCATTCTTTGATTATTTTATCACTTGAAATGCCTGTTGCAATGTTAAGTGCTTTTGCAACTAATTTAGATGAAACACCTATCTTTGTTTGATCATAGGTTGGAAAAACCATTCCTTGTAATAAAAGCATAATAATATCTAAGTCCTCAGTTCTTGCTCTTTTAAGAAATTGAGATATGTGAAATGTCTTATCTAGTCTCTTAGATGTAGAGTCTAATTTTTCATATAATTCCACTAGTTTTGAGTATTGCATTATAGTGGAAGAGGTTAGAAGAGTTTATTAATGTTTTGGCGAAACATATTTATACTACTAAACTAAAATATAAATAAAGAGGTGTTAGAAATCAAATCATCACAAATTAAACAGATTCTTGCAACTATAATAATAGTATTTGTGACTGTTTTTATATTATATGCACTTTTACCTTATGTAACTGCTTTTGCTGGTGCATTGATATTATTTGTACTATTATTTCCTATAAATAGATTATTTAATAAAAAACTAGGTAAAAAAACATCTGCTGTATTATGTATAATATTATCAATATTAATAATTGTTCTGCCTTTGGTATTTTTATCAAATGTGCTTATTGATGAAGTATCTACAATAACTAAAAATGCAGAAACAATGATAAAAGATTCTGATCTTGTAGATGATTTTTCTATTAAATTTGAAAAATATACTGGAAATAAACTTAGTATGAATAAAGTATTATCAGAAACAGAATCATTTATTAAAGAAAATGTTACAAAAAGTGCTGATGAGTTTTTCAGGTCTGTAATTCATTTTGTTGTTTCATCAATAATATTGTATGTTACATTATTCTTTCTTTTAATTAATTCTAATAAATTTATTAGTTCTGTTGAAAAACATTTACCATTTAATCAAAAAAATTCTGAAAAATTAATGTTTCAGTTTGTTAAAGTTACAAGGTCAACTGTTATTGGTGAAGGATTAATAGCCATTACTCAAGGAATATTATTAGGATTTGCATTTTATTTATTTGGAATACAAGGGGCAATATTTTGGGGATTTATTGGAGCAATATTATCATTTTTACCTTTTGTAGGAGTTACTCTTATTTGGGTTCCTGCTGGATTATATAAATTATTTATTGGTGATTATTTTTCTGCAATTGGTTTTATATTAGTATGTGGAATAATAATAACAGGATCTGATTATGGACTAAGGCCTTACTTTTCAAAGAAGTTTGCAAATATACATCCGTTAATAACTATAATTGGAATATTTATGGGTATACCTTATTTTGGAATATTTGGTATATTGATTGGTCCTTTATTATTATCTTATTTATTTCTTTTAATAGGAATGTATTGGGAGGAGTATTTATAATGTAAAGATTTATAAATTGTTAATTCTACCCTATATATAACGTAGGGAACTGCTTAACTAACGGTGCTTTGCACTGAAGAAAGTCCATCCACTGCTGGCAGAGTTTTTTTATGAAGACTTATGCCTTAAAATGCTACTCTTGAAATGGAGATCCTTAACAGGATGGTAAAGGCTCAGAAACGGCACGGCCTTAAGAATGGAATGATGTGATGAAGTACTGGGTGACTGGTATGAGACCTCACAGACGTCTCTTAAGGAAACGATGAAACGGCGATTCCTTAGCTAGTGAAAGTACAGAATGTACGAATAGTAGAATGTTAAGATGGTCTGTTCATTTAAATGAAGACCAATAAAAGGTGGCTTATAAGTTCTCTACGTTATCTATTTTATAGTTAAATATATAAATAAATAAAAAATTCAATATTAATATGGCAAAAGATAATAAGATGAGGATGCCTTCTGGAATGGGAGGTCTTGTACGATATTTTGATGATTATAAATCAAAAATAGAATTTAAACCTCAACATGTAATAATCTTAGTTATAATCATTTTAATTATAGAAATATTATTACATTTATATGGACATAGCTGGTTTGGTCTAGCTCCTTAATTTTCTTTTAATGACTCAAATAATAAACATAACAAATAACTCTGCTATAGACTTAGCATTAGATACTATTAATAAAAATAAACAAGCATTGGTTTTTGTTAATTCTAAAAGAAGTGCTGAAAAAACTGCTGAAGATTTATCAAGATGTGTTAAAAATGTTGTATTGAATGAATTAAGTAAAAAAATACTTAATGCTTTGCCTAAACAAACAAAACAATGTGAAAGATTAGCTAAGTGTATTAAAAGTGGTGTTGCATTTCATCATGCTGGTCTTGTTCATAAGCAGAAGGAGATGATTGAAGATGAGTTTAGATTAGGTAAGATTAAGGTGATATGTTGTACACCAACTTTATGCTTATCTAAAGATACTAAATTATGGCATGAAATGTCTGAAACAAATGTGTCTAAGTTTCGGAATTCTAATCCACTTTTTGTGCTTTCCAAAACTGAATTAGTCAGTATGAAATCACAAAAAGTTCAAAAGATTGAGAATTCCTCAAAACTTATTAAAATTAGTTCTGTTTCTGGCTATTCAATAAAAGTAACACCTAATCATAGGATACTTATCAAGAGAAACAAGAAAAAATTGGTTTTAGAAGCTAAGAAAATTAAAAAAATCGATAAAATAGCAACAATTGGTAAGTTAAATATTAATAAAATATCTATTCCAGCTATTAGTGATTTTGTTATTGATAATAAAGTTCCAATTTTTGATTATAAATTTGGTCCTAAATTGTCTTATTTTATAGGAGCAATGTTAGGCGATGGTTATTCTGGAGCAGAAACAAAAGATAATAAGATAAAATATAAGGGATCACCTATGATTGTTGGCATTGATAAAGAGATATTTGAACATATTACTAAATTATGTAAAGATTTTAAGTTGAATTGTAGAAAAGCTAAATCACACAATGTTCCACAATTAGTTCTAAGTAAGAACAAGTGGTTTAGAGAATTTTTAGTAAGATGTGGCGTAGAAAAAGGTGAAAACAAGCACATTTCTGAGAGATTAATGACTATGAATTTAGAAAATACTTCTTGGTTGTTAAAAGGTTTATTTGATACAGATGGATGTGTTGAAAAATCAAGAAAAGTAAGTTTCTGTAATATTTCAGAGAAATTGATTAAACAAATACAGAAACTATTACTTAGATATGGAATTGTAACTAGTATAAGAACAAAACCTGCTTCAAGTATGAAAATCTTTGAAAAAAGATATAATACTAAAAGATGTTTTGAGTTACAAATAACAAATAAAAAAAGCATTCTTGATTTTTATAGATATATTGGATTTAATTTAAAGAGAAAACAGGATGATTTAATGAATATTATTGCTAAAATCACATCAAACATAAATTATTTTGAATGTAAAGAGTGTAAATATAAATTGTATAATGATTTGTTTTCAGGAAGAAGTAAACAACATAAGAAATGGGCTTTAACAAAACTAAAAGTAATAAAGATGTTGGCAGAAAAAGAGGAACTTGGTTCTAGAGAACTATCTAAAATGCTTGGATGCTTACCTAGAAAGAAAGAAAATAGATTAAATCATCATTATGAACTAATTAAGAAAAGAAGACTTGGTTCAAGAAGTACTACAGAATGGTATTGGAGCCTAAATGAAATTGGAAAGTGGATTTATGAAAATATTATTTGTAAAGATAAACAGGTATTTGAATTTTTGAAAATAAGAAAATGTCCTATTTGTGGTTCTGAATTAGATATTTATATTAAGAAAGGCTGGAGATACTCTGATTTTGAAGGGGATATTTATTGGGATTTTATAAGAAATGTTAAAGAAATGGATGTTGAGAAAGAAGTTTATGATGTTGTTTTATCAAATCATCCTAAAAATAATCACATGTTTGTAGCAGAAGGATTTATTGTTCATAATTCTGCTGGTGTTGACTTGCCTGCATTTAGAACAATATTAAAAGATCTTAGGCGTTATGGAAGATTAGGTTTGTCATGGATACCAGTTTTAGAATATCAACAGCAAGCTGGTAGATCTGGAAGACCTAGTTATGATGATTATGGTGAAGCAATATGCATAGCTACAACTGAAGCTGCTAAAAAAGAAATTACAAGAAGATATATTAAAGGCTCTGTTGAAGAAATTTATTCTAAGCTTGCAGTTGAGCCTGTGCTTAGGACTTATGTATTATCATTGATTGCATCTGGTTTTATAACTTCTCGTTCTGATTTGATTGATTTTTTTTCTAAAACTTTTTATGCTTATCAGTTCAAAGATATGGATAAGATTAAAAAGATAATGGATAAGATGTTGAAACTTTTGACTAAGTTTGAGTTTATTATGAAAACTAATTCTACAGAGAACAATGAAGATGATAATGAATTTATTAGTGCAAATGAAATAAAAGAAATAGGAAATGTGTATTATAGAGCAACAACAATAGGTAAAAGAGTTGCACAATTGTATATAGATCCATTGACAGCAAATTATCTAATAAAACATGTTAAGTTAGGTAAGAGTAAGAATGATATTAGTTTTTTACAACTTGTATCACATACACTTGAGTTGCGACCTTTGTTAAAGGTTAGAAATAAAGATGTTGAAGATGTGAATGACTTTTTATTAAAACATAATTATTATATTCTTGAGAATGAACCAGAAGTATATGATCCTGAATATGAGGAATTCTTATCCTCTATTAAAACTTGTATGTTTTTTTATGATTGGATAAATGAAAAAGATGAAGATTTTCTTTTAGATAAATATAATACTCGTCCTGGTGAGATCAAAGTTAAACTAGATATTGCTGATTGGTTGCTTTATTCTTTAGAAGAATTATGTAAATTGTTAAAGATGCATTCTGTTGTAAAAGATATTATCAAGCTAAGGTTTAGGCTCAGGTTTGGTGTGCGCGAAGAATTGCTTGGTTTGCTTAGGTTAAAGAATATTGGTAGGGTTCGTGCACGGAAGTTACATTATAATAAAATAAAGACAATTGATGATGTTAAGAAATGTGATTTATCTAAATTGGTTTATATTCTTGGTAAAAAGATTGCAATTAATGTTAAGGGACAGGTTGGTATTAAGGTTAGTTTAGATAATATTAAAATAAAGAAAAAAGGTCAAAGTAGTTTGATGGATTATTGAGATTCTGCTAATAGTTGTTTTATATGATTATCTAAAACTTTAAACTGAAATGGTTTTTCAAATAATGCTTGAGCACCTTTTTCTTTTGATAATTCTTCTCTATTATCACCACAATAACCAGAACAAGCTAAAAGTATAACATTTGGAAACAAACTTTGATATAATGGAAATAAATCTAGTCCTATACCATCTGGTAACCTAAAATCTGAAAGTACAACATCTATAGTATGATTATTGTCATGAAGTTTTTGTGCTAATTCTTTAGCTTGTTTAATTGATTTTGCAAGATGAACTTCATAACCATTTTGACTAAAATATTTTATACCTAACATAGAAAATAATGCTTCATCTTCAATATATTATAATTTTATTTTGTTTTCTGTCATTTTTATTACCCCAACACTTTTTCTAACAAACTCTTTTTATTACCTAACTTTTTAAACTGTTTTAGCACATCTTTTTGTTTCTTTGTAAGTTTTTTAGGAACATCAATAATAATTCTTACATTTTGTGAGCCAATACCATAACCTTGTAGATTTGGTATTCCCTTGTTTTTCATTCTAAATACAGTATTTGATTGTGTGCCTGATGGAATCTTTAATGTAGCTTTGCCTTCTAATGTTGGAACTTCTACTGTACCTCCTAAAGCAGCTGTTGTAAAATTGATAGGCATTTCTAAAAATATGTCATCACCATTTCTTTCAAAAATTTTATGTGATTTTATTCTTAATAAAACATAAAGATCGCCAGAAGGTCCTCCTTTTACTCCTGCTTCACCTTCTTCTGAAACTCTTAATCTAGTACCATTATCAACACCTGCTGGGATTTTGATTGGAATCTTTTTAGTTTTTCTTATTCTTCCAGTTCCATCACAAACATTGCAAAGATCTTTTATTACTTTGCCTTCTCCATAACATTTTCTACATGTGGTTGTAGTTTGGAATACACCAAAAAATGTTTTTTGTGTTTGTCTTGTCATACCAGAACCATGACAATCTGGACATGTTTTAATACCTGACTTAGATTCTGCACCAGTACCATCACATTTTGTGCAAGAATCCATTTTTGTTATTGCAATTGTTTTTTTTGTTCCAGTCGCTGCTTCTTCTAATGTTATTTCTAGACCATACTGTAGATCTGAACCTCTTAGATTTCTCCTTCTTGTTCTATTTCCACCAAATGGGAAACCTGATCCTCCAAATAATGATTCAAATATATCACCAAAATCAAAATTTGTTCCACCAAAATCAAATCCTGAAAAATCAAAACCTCTTCCATTAAAATCAGCTGTACCAAACTGGTCATATTGTTTACGTTTTTTATCATCACCTAGAACTGCTGCTGCTTCATTTATTTCTTTGAACTTTTCTTCTGCTTCTTTGTCACCTTTATTCATATCAGGATGATATTTCTTTGCTAGTTTTTTATATGCTTTTTTGATTTCTTCTC
>CAYWFN010000002.1:10542-17079 GCA_964457715.1 uncultured Methanosarcinales archaeon
GGGGTGTTTGTTATCGGGCGGTTTAGACTCTAGTTTGATTTCTTCTCTAGTTGCATCTTTTGAAACTCCTAGTGTTTTATAGTAATCTTTGCTCATTCAAACTTACCTCTAACCTTATACTTATCTTTATTTACAACTTCTTGTAAGTTTTGAGCAATCTTTTTTTCAACAGACCTGTTTGCCATAAGAAATCTAATAAGAAAATAAACTAAGAAAAAGATTCCTCCATATATTAACCATCTTGTTTGCATTTTTGTGTCACCTATCAAAATTTTTCAGTTTGAAAAATTTTGGAGGTGTCTGGAATTTCCAATTCCAACCACCTTTTATTATTAGATGCAGTAGCCAAGGAAAAAGAGGTGACTTAAAACCCTGACTATCCACATCTTTTTTTTAAAAATGTGAATAAAAACTATTTTTTAGTTTCTTGTTCATCAACAACTTCTGCATCAACTACATTATCATCTTTGTCTTTGCTTGCTGCTTCTTTTCCTTTTTTTGTTTTTCCTGCTTTTTCTTGCTTTGCTTGTTGTTCAGCTGCAGCTTTTTGGTAAAGTTCAGTTGCAGCTTCTTGAGCTAACTTATCAATTTCTTCTAATTTCTTTTTAATCATTTCATAATTCTTTTCTTTGTCTTTCATTAGTTTCTTAAGTTCTTCAATTGTATCTTGCAAAGGCTTTAGTTTCTTTTTGTCAACTTTGCCTTTCATATCTTTCATTGATTTTTCAGTTGTGTAAATTAAAGCATCTGCTTTGTTAAATGTTTCTATTTTTTCCTTCTTTTTCTTATCTTCTTCAGCATGTTGTTCTGCTTCTTTTTTCATCTTCTCTATTTCATCATCTGAAAGATTTGTTGAGGCTGTTATTGTAATGTTTTGTTCTTTTGCTGTTCCTAGATCTTTTGCTTTAACATTTAAAATTCCATTTGCATCAATATCAAATGTTACTTCAATTTGTGGGATTCCTCTTGGTGCTGGTGGAATACCAACTAAATCAAATTGTCCTAGCAATTTATTATCTGGGAACATTGGCCTTTCACCTTGTGCAACTCTGATTGTTACTGCTGGTTGATTATCAGCTGCTGTTGAAAATATCTGTGATTTCTTAGTTGGAATTGTAGTATTTCTTTCAATTAATTTTGTAAATACACTACCAAGAGTTTCAATTCCTAAGCTTAAAGGTGTAATATCTAAAAGTAAAACATCTTTTACATCTCCACCTAGGATTCCTCCTTGGATTGCAGCTCCTAAAGCAACTGCTTCATCTGGATTTACAGATTTATCTCCATCTTTGCCAGTTAAATCTTTAACTAACTTTTGAACTAATGGAATTCTTGTTGAGCCTCCTACAAAAATAACTTTATCAACTTTAGACATCTTAGCATCTTTTAGAGCTTGTTCTGTTGGTCCTCTTAATTTTTCTAAAATATCCTCCATTAATTGTTCAAGTTTTGCTCTTGTTAAATCCATATTAAGGTGTTTAGGTCCTTTATCATCTGCTGTTATAAATGGTAGATTGATTGTAGCTTTCATTTTAGTAGAAAGTTCTATTTTAGCTGCTTCAGCTGCTTCTTTTAATCTTTGATGAGCAACTTTATCTTGTCTAAGATCAATACCATTTTGTTTTTTGAATTCTTCAGCTAGATCATCAACAATAAGATCATCAATATCATCTCCACCTAAGTGATTGTTGCCATTTGTAGCTTTTACTTCAAATACCCCATCTCCTAGTTCTAGTATTGATACATCAAATGTTCCACCACCAAAATCAAATACTAAGATTGTATGTTCATGACTTTTGTCTAAACCATATGCAAGTGATGCTGCAGTTGGTTCATTTATGATTCTTAATACATTTAAACCTGCAATCTTACCAGCATCTTTAGTTGCTTGTCTTTGTGAATCTGTAAAATAAGCTGGTACAGTAATAACTGCATCTGTTACTTTATGTCCCAAGTAAGCTTCTGCATCAGTTTTTAGTTTTTGTAATATCATTGCAGATATTTCTTGTGGAGCATAATCTTTTCCATCGATTGTTACTTTATGATCAGAACCCATATATCTTTTAATTGATCTAACTGTATGTTCGGGATTAGTTATAGCTTGGTTTCTTGCAACTTGTCCAACTATTCTTTCACCATCTTTAATACTAACAACACTTGGTGTAGTTCTTCCACCTTCTGCACTTGGTATAATTGTTGCTTTTCCACCTTCTATTACAGCTACTGCTGAAAAAGTTGTACCAAGATCAATTCCTATTGCTTTTGAATGTTTTGTCATTTTTTATATTCCTCCGTATTAACCTAGATAACTAGGTATTTTGATTTCATTGTCACCTTTTTTTGTTGATTTTTTGGATTTTGATTTTTTCTTTTTTCTTTGTTTTTCTATTTTTTCTAATACTTTTGGTTTTGTTATTTTAAGATATGTTTTTTCATATTTCTCAATTGCTTTTCCAAGTAATTCATGAAAACGTTTTGTTTGATAAACATCTAATAATACAACATTGTGTTTCAAAGTCATAACTGAATTACCATCTCTACTTCTTGCATCCATTCTTGGACTAATATTTTTAAAATCAAATATAAATTGTAATGCATTGAAATTTACTGAAATTTCATGACTAAAAAATGATTCACCATCTAATATGTTTAAATTAATTTTCTTTTCTTTCATACTCATTCGCCTCCATCTCATTCATAGATTCAAAATCAAGATTTAGAATCCTTTTCACTTACCTCAACTTGTTTTCTTAATTCATCCACTCTTTCTTGTTTTAATATTTTTCTTTGTTGTTTTAATTTTTCTTTGTATGAAACAATATTAACAGTTTCTAAAAACTTAGTTAGTTTTGTTAATTGTTGTTTTTCTTCTTGGTTTAATGAGCCAATTGCTTCATATAAACTTTGATCATATGTAAATAATACGACATTACTTGGTTTGCACATAATCAAAGTTTCTATCTTCTCATTTCCTAAAAAATATTTTAATATTGCTTCTGCTTTTAGGAATATTTTTTTTATTTCTATTTTTTGTTGAATATTATTGTCCATTATTCTTCACCTCTTATTTACTTTAACTTTACTATGTCTTATTACTTGGTTATTTAACAAATAACCTTTTTGAAATTCTTCTAATATTATATTATCTTGTTTTTTTTTATCTTTATCTTGCATTAATGCTTCATGGAGATATGGATCAAATGTTTTGTTTTTTGCTTCTAGTTTTTTAAGACCTTGTTCTTCTAATATTTGCATAAGTTGTGCAAAAATAAGTTCCACCCCTTTCACAAACTCTTCTTTTTTCTCTGTATTTTTTAGTGCTAGTTCAAAATTGTCTAATAATGGAAGTAATTTGATTATTAATTCTTTATTTGCAAATTTTATAAACTCTTGATTTTGTTTATCTGTTCTTTTTTTATAGTTTTCAAATTCTGCTTGAAGTCTTTGTAAAGATTCTGTAAGTTCTTTTACTTTGTCTTTATTTTGTTTAGTTTCCTTTGATACTTTTTCTGAATTTACTTTATCTTTAGATTCTTGTTTTTCTTTTGTCATATTATTAACCTTTTGTTTGTTGATTTAAAATCAACACTGTTTACTTGGAATTAACAACTTATATTTAAATGTTTCGTTTTTATGTAGGAAAAGCTTAAATATAAGCTATGTTTATCTTAAATCAACGATGTAATAAAATGTCAGAAATCATAGATTTCTGAGAATTTTAAAAATTAGAGGTTTTTAACATGTTTGTAAAAATAAGCAAAATAACAATAACAAGGCTTAGAAAGCCACAAAATCATAATATTAATCAAGAGCTACAGTGGTTTGGTAATTCTTTAGGTTTATTTGGATTGCGTGATAAAGATAAATCATGTTTTAGGATTTTTATTGAACTGTTGAAATCTGCAAAAGTTGGTGAAGGTATGTCCAGTGATGAGATTGCATTTAAATTGAATTTAAGTCGAGGGACAGTAGTTCATCACTTGAATAAGCTTATGGAATCAGGAATTGTTATTAATAGAAAGAACAAATATTTTATGAGAGTTGATAATCTTAAAGAATTGATCAAAGTTCTAAAATCTGATATAGAGAAATCATTCAAAGATCTAGAAGATATGGCTAAGGAAATTGATGGTGTTTTAGGGCTTTAGTTGTTTCTTTATAGTAGTTAAAATCCGAAAGATTTAAATATAAAAGCACATTCGCTTAAACATTATGATAGAAGAAGAAAAATTAATTAGTTACTTAAATCGTGAAAGAGATTGTATTGAAATAAATCATCATATAGGAGAACAACCAATTATAGTTTTAGCAAAAGTATATGCAGATACATATGGCAAATATACTGATTTTAGCAATTTACCAAAAAAAGTATCAGACACTACTAAACTTTATGTTTATGGACATTTTGTTGAATTCTCTGATTCAGAAGAAAGATTCTTTTGTATTGCTGAAGTTGAGACTTCTAGATATGTAAATGAATTATATGTATATAAAAATAAGAATCTTTTACATATTTTAGGTTTAGATGATAATGATTATCATGGCGATTTTTATATTTCTCCTGAAATCTTAGATAAACTTGAAACTTTTGAAAAAGATAAAACAGATGTAGAAGAGGCTGTTATCTGTATAAGAGATGTTATTGAAAGAGAGATAAAATTAATAGATGGCAATTATTATGGTGAAGATGATCCTGCTGATTATCTTTGGGATGGCAATTATTATGGTGAAGATGATCTTGCTGATTATCCCTAGGATAACACTTATTTTGAGCAGATAAATAATTATTAAGATTTTCTATTTGTATAAAGATATTTTTTAAAGATGAATAAAATGAGAAATATAAGAGATAATGTTTTAGGGCTTTAAATACATTTCTAAAAGCTTATATATTTTTCTGTATTACCATATTCTAATATGATACATGCATTATTAATGTTGTATAAAAGATCTAAAGCTAAGAAAGATTTTGAAGAAGATGTTAAAGAAGTAACTCCTTCTATTATTAAGGATTTAGCTAAAGAATTAAAAAGAAATGTTGATGTAACAGTAGGAAAAGCTCTTAATGAAATTATGGAAGATTTAGATGTTGCATTAATAGGATCAGAAAGACAATATGCTTATTATAGAGTTAAAGTTGTAGAAACAGCAGCACAAAGAATTGGATTGTATGAAAATAATGATTTAAAATTAAAAGATTATTTATATAGATTACTATAGTTTCAATACCTTACCAAAACATTCTTAATCTTTTTAACAGTCAAGTCCCAAGAATATTCTTTTATTACAGTCTTTCTTGCTTGTTGACCAACTGAAAATCTTAGATGCGGTTTTTTTAATAAAGTCTCTAACTTCTTTCTAAGAACTAACCAATTTTCTTTAGGAAAGAAAAAACCATTTTCTTTGTCAATAATATATTTTTTAAGAGCTGGTAATGGAGTAACAACAACAGGCAAACCACAAGCCATTGCTTCAAGTGTAGATAATGAAGTAGTTTCTGTTAAAGAAGGTAAAACATAGATATCCATTGCTTGAAGATATGGAACAACATTATCTTTTTCCCCAACCATAATTATATTGTTTTTTTCTTTGAATATTTTTTCCTCGGATTCTGGACCTTTGCCAACTAATAATAATTTAGTTTTAGAATATTTTTTATTCAAAGAATTAAATGATCTAAATAAAGTAGTTAGGTTTTTTTCTCTTCCAATTCTACCACAATAACCAATCACTTTATATTCAGGATCTATATCTAATGATATTTTCGCTTGCTTTTTATCTTCTATAGGTTTGAACTTATCAGTATTAATTCCTAAAGGTATTACTGTTTTTATTGCTTTAATCTTTTCTTTATCAAAAATATATGCTATATCACTTGTTGGTACCATTAAAAGATCGCATTTGTTGTATAATCTTCTACTAAAAACTTTTGTACCCCAATAAACAAACCTTTTTAAGAAAAAAGGGACATTAACACTCCTAAGAACAAGATCCCAATTAATAACATGTACATAAGAAATAACTGGTTTTTCAAATTTTTTTGCGGCTTTGATTGCTGAATATCCTAAAGTGCTTAAATCTTGAACCCAAACAATATCTGATTTTTCAACATGTTCTCTTACTAATTTTTTTGAAAACTTAGCAACTGGAAGATCATCTATATTAAAACTTGATAAAGGTGCTCTTATGATTTTAATTTTACCCATATTAATTTCTTTGCCAACAAAAGAAGGAGCAATTACTGTAATATCAAAATCATCTTTGATTTTTGGGATTACTTCCGCAAGGAATCTTGCAACACCATCCCACCTAGGTAAAAATGAATCTGAAACTATTAATAATTTCTTTTGTTTCATTTTACTTTAAAGAACCTCTCTGCATATCTACAATTATTATGAAAACCAAAGATCCATGATTTAACATACATAACAATCAATGGCCAATAATTTAAAAATGTTGTAATTGATAACTGACTTTCAAAACAGCCAATTGCTTTTAATTTTGTTTTGAATGTTTTTGAAACATCTACATATAATT
>CAYWFN010000003.1:0-3246 GCA_964457715.1 uncultured Methanosarcinales archaeon
TATAATTTTGGTATTCCTAATAATGTTGATCTAGCTTGTAAAATAGTTATTAGTAAAAGAGCAAAAAGCGTTGATGTGGGTGTTGCTAATAATCATTATTTTGTTTTGTGCTGTGGTGTAGGGTTAGGTGGAAAAGTTATTAATGATATTGATGCTAAGCTTAAACAAAAGACTGGCACATTGTTGTTTTATACAAATATTATAAAAAATCTTTTTAAATTTGATTTTCCTGAACTAAGAATTGTTGTTGATGGAAAAATCACTAATGGTTATACTGTGGTTGTTTCTAATTCAAAGTATTATGGTGGAAAGTTTGTTATGTTTGCAAAAGCAAAGATTGATGATGGTTTATTAGATATAATGGTCATTGAAAAGAATTCTGCTTGGCCAATAATACAAGCAATATTCTCAGGTCATATATTTGGAAGATTATTAGAGTTTGATGATATCTCTCATTATCAAGGTAAGAATATTACTATTAAATCTGTTGGCAAGAAAAGTTTTGCACAAGTTGATGGTGAATTATTAGGAAAGACTCCAGTTAATATTAAGGTGTTACATAAGAAATTGAAAGTTGTTTATTGAATCTTGTCTAAAAATTCTTTTTCACTAATTTCATCAACCATCATAAACATTGATTTTAAACCTTTTTCAAATGATTCTTTGTCAGCTATCTTATGATGTGTTGATGGAAATATAATCCATTTTTTGTCTAATTCTGAGAAGGGGTTTACAAAGTATATGGCAAATTTAGGTCCTATATTTACTAAAGTTTTCCAGTTTTGTTTTATAATTTTTAGATTATTGTTATTATTAACTATTACAAGTGTGGTCCAGTTATTGATCTTTTTTAATTTATCAATTATTTTTTTAAGATCTTTTAAAAATGGTTCAACAAAAAAGAAGTGTTCTTTGTGTTTATGTTTTATTAATATGTCACATTCTTTATTATTTTTATAAATTGATATAATACTTTTTAGAAATACATCTTTGTTCTTAGTAAAATGTTCTACCCATTGTATTAGGTATTGTTTTGGGTCCAAGCTATCACCATTTTAAATTAATTAATATTAGTATAAAAATCTATCTGAAAAAACAGTTCTACCTAAAAGTTTATAAACAAATAACTTAAACCATTACATATTAACTAAATGAGGTAGATATTTATGGAAGAAGAAAAACCTGATGAAAAAAAAGAAATGAGTGAAGAAGAAAAAAAAGAATTAGAAATAGAAACTGGTGAAAGAGGAATGGATATAGAAACTAAAGAAGGAAGAGAAGCTAGATTAGAAGATGATGAAATAACTCCTGCAGAAGAAGGTTTTATGAAAGGTGAAACTAAAGCTGGAGATCTTGAGCCTAAGGAAGAAGAGAAAACTGAAGAAAAAGAAGAAAAAAAGGAAGAAGAAACAGCAGAAGAACCACAACCAGAAGAAAAAAAAGAAGAAGAAAGTTCAGAAGAAAATAAAGAAACACAAGAAGAAGAGAAAAAGGAAGAAGTAGAAGAGAAAAAAGAGGAATCTTCAGAAGAAACAACAGAAGAAAAAAAAGAGGAATAATTTTTATTCCTTGTTTTTCTTAAGTATATCATTCTTAAAAAGAACATATTTTGTAGCATCACAAGCAACAGAACAATATTCTATAAATTCATAAGGATCTATGTTTGTTTTATGTGAACAATAATAATCACTTATTATAGTGGCTAATGTTTCTTTTAATGCGTCACATCCTAAATAAGCATTTGGAACACCTTCTAATCCATCTTCAAACATTCCTTCTAAACATGCAATCATGCCTCTGTTATCTCTCATGCATTCATCTTTTTTACTGGCTTTTTTAAAGAAAGAATTTAATCTTTTAAAAGCATGATCAATAGGATATTCAACAGACGAACACGTAAGCACAGCATCAATAAGATCATGATATGTTTGAATCTCAAATTTAATTTTATCTATATCATCTATTAATTCTTTGTCTAAGTACTTATCTGTTTTATTAATAAATTCTCTTTTATCAATATCTCTTGATCCTCCATAACCACTTTTTTTAGATTCATATTTCTTTAGTACTGATAAACCTTTACGAATTCCTATGCTTCTTTCTCTAAGATATTCTCTTTTTACTAGATTATTTGGTTCTTTTTTTATTATTTGTCTTGCTTCTTTTATCAACACTTCCAAACTCATGATATATTCACATTCACACCTTAACCAAAATCTATCTCTATAATATATTAAACATTTCTCAGTTTTATCAAGAAGCTCTATAATATCTTTATCAGTAATAGAAGTATCCCATTGTTTCTTGTTTTTCTGTTTCTTCTTATTCATATAAGCATATGTAGTATATATTTTGGATATAAATATTTGTATAGTTGAGGATAATGATTAATGTTCTGGAAATCTTGCACCTATAGGATATAATACTTTCTCATAGAATTCTTTTACTGTTCTCACACTACAATTTTTAATAGCAAGGAGATCAGCTAAAGACATTTTTAATAAATCTTTTACTCTTCCTATACATGCTCTTTGAACTGTATTCCTTGCTCTTGTACTTAATTCGAATTGAGATAAATACATGTTAATATATTCTTTAACCTTGATGTTTTGATCTTTTGGTTTTCCAGCTTTTACACCATAAACATATTTTTCAGTCTCTCTTAGTTTTTTAAATGATCTCTCACTTCTACTATCGAGATATCTGTGACTTGTATAATGTATTATTTTCATCAATAGATTCATATCTTCAACTTTAGAACCTAATCTTCTTAAATTTTCTTTTACCAGAACTAGATATCTTTTTCTTTGTTCTATAATAGATAATTCGTTCATTCCTTGTTCAATTTCATCTACTTGATCAAAATATTCTTCATAACTCTTAAAATTACAATTATCTAAATATTGCTTAGTAGCATCATTTATTATTTCTATTATATCATCTGTTGGTTTAAATCTGTTTAATACTTTTAATGAATTTCTTCTTATCAGTTCTTCACAAGTTTTGAGAACATAACCATCAATGTGTTCTTTGAGTTGTTTTTTTATCTCTCTTGAATTAGCCCCACTATTTAAGATATCATCAAGCGTGTTTATTACTTTACTCTCCTGAACAATTTCTTTAATTTGTTGTTTTCTTTTTTTTTTAACTTTAGAACTAGGAGGTTTATAATCTGTCAGTATCTCCTCAATTATATCACCATCTTTTACCATAACAATTCTAAAACCAAAACCATTTATAAACTTT
>CAYWFN010000003.1:3256-14873 GCA_964457715.1 uncultured Methanosarcinales archaeon
CAACTAACACTTTAATAGATTTAACAGCACTATAAGGAAACTGATAACATGGAATATTATTGTTAATGAATTGTTTGTTTATATTAGAAACATAATCTCCTCCAGTACTGATAACTATGATTGGTTTTAGTTTCATGTTATTGTATTTTGATATTGATTCTATTACTTTTTTATCTATTAATGGTAATTGGAATAATACTATTATTAGAATAATATCTACATTTGGATCATCTATTAATACTGATAATGCTTTATCATAACGTTCTGTATCAGAATCACCTATGATATCTAATGGATTCCTGATTGTAACAATAGGTGGAAGTAATTTTTTTAATTCTTTTATATTATTTTTACTAAATTCACTTAATTGTAAATTATTTTCTATAATCTCATCTGTGCTAAGTATTCCATAACCTCCTCCATCTGTTAAAACTGCTACTTTATTACCTTTTGGTTTAATTGCTTTGTCTAATATAAGTGCATAATCAAACATCTCCTCCAACGACTCTGCTATTATTATATTGCATTGTTTGAATACACCTTCATATATTTGTGCAGAACCTGCTAATGAGCCTGTATGTGATAAAGCAGCTTTGTTACCTTCTTTTGTTTTGCCGCCTTTGATTGCTATGATTGGTTTTGTTTTGCCTACTTTTTTGCAAACTTCAATAAATTTTTTACCATGTTTTACACCTTCAACATATAAACATATAACTTTTGTTTCTGGATCATTACCTAAGTATTCGATTAGATCAGTTTCATTTGTATTAATTGCATTGCCATATGATATGAATTTTGAAAATCCAATTTGTTTTGATGCAACTAAGTCTAAGATTGCTGTACCTAAAGCACCACTTTGTGATATAAAACCAATTCCTCCTGGTTTTGGTCTTTGCATTTTATATTTTGGTATAAATAAAGCATCTACTTTTGAATGTGCATCAAGAATTCCTAATGCATTTGGCCCAATTACATTAATTTTGTATTTATCTAATAATCTTTTTAATTCATTATTTAGTTTATCATTACCAACTTCTTCAAAACCTGCTGATATTATGACTACATGTTTTATTTTTTTTTTAGCACAATCTTTTATTATGCTGGGTATGAATTGTGCTGGAATTGCTATTATTGCTAGGTCAATTTTTTCTTTAATATCTATGATTTTTTTATAACACACTCTATTTAGTATCATGTCTGCATTATGATTAATTGGAAATACTTTTCCATTGAATTCACTTAATAGGTTTCTGAATATTACATGGCCTACTTTTTCTGGATTTTTAGAAACTCCAATAACTGCAATATTCTCTGGTTTAAAGAATTTGTCTAGATTTTTCATTTTACCTCTTTTTATTTTATAATTATATGATATTATATATATAAACATTGTGATATATTCATATAATGCCTTAAATTCAAAAGCTTTAAATAAATCTGTATTATATAATCTAAATATGCAAAAAAAGAGGATATATACTGAAGATAAAGCTGAGCAGTTTCTTTCTAAATATGTTAAAGTAGCTAAAGGTCATCCTACTAAGAAGGTAGAAGAAGCTCTGAAATTAGTTAAAAAGTATAAATATCCAGTAGTTCTTAAGATAATATCAGAAAAGGCTTTACATAAGACTGATGTAGGTGGTGTAAAGGTCTGTAAAGATGAAGATGAATTAAAGCAAAGCTATAAATCATTGGAAACAATATCCAAAAGGAGAAGATTTAAGCCTTATTCTATTTATGTTCAGGAATTTGTTAAAGGAAAAGAGTTGATTATTGGTATTAAAAAAGATGATACATTTGATCATGTAATAATGCTTGGCATGGGAGGAGTGTTTGTAGAAGTTTTGAAAGATGTTGTGTTTAGAGCATGCCCAATTGATAAAAAAGATGCTCAGGAAATGATTGATGAATTAAAAGGTTCTAAGGTTTTGTATGGTGTTAGGGGTGAAGAACCTATTGATATGAATAAGTTAAAACAAATGTTGGTTAAGATTTCTCAGATTCCTATTAAGAAAAAAGATATTCTAGAATTAGATATCAATCCTTTAATGTGTAGTGAGAAAGATTGTGTTGTTGTTGATGCTAGGATTGTGTTTGATTAATCTAATTTATCATCAAGAGTATTAAATGATACATATTTTCTAATCCAACTAAAAGGACTGTCATTTGGATCATCATCATATGTTAGTTCATATAATCCCACTAAACCACCATAAACTATTGATTTAACTTCTTGCCATACACTTGGTCCTCTATATCCTGTAATAAATCCTTCTCCCATTTTATTTCACCTTCCTCTTAGTTCTATTCTTGCCACCAGTCTTATACACTCTATACCTTCTTTTCAACTTTTTCTCTTTCTTAGATTTTCTTTTGTAATCATCGGACATTAGTATCACCAACTATACCAAAGTAATAACCACTTGTAGTCTATATTTCATAGTACCATCAATTATTTATATAACTTGTGCTTAAAAAAACATGATTGATTTTTCATAAAATGAAATTGCCTCGTTCGCACTTTCAATTTTTTTGTATTTTTATATTGAAAGCTCTGATCGTCTTATGATCTGGGGTGTGTTCACTTGCCTTACAGGCGGCAATTTCATAATAAAATGAGGTGATTAACATTATTCTATGTGATAAAGATTTAACAAGAGCTATTAAAGAAAAAAAAATAGAATTAAGACCATTTGATGAAGATCAGATTGGTCCATCTGGAATAGATGTAAGGATTGGTTATAATATTAGAAAGTTTAAAGATACTAAAGAAGACAAACTGAATCCTTTTGAAGAATATTTAGAAGATGAGATAACAGAATTAGCAGAACCAGAAGATGGAAGATTTGTAATATATCCAGAGGATATGATATTAATACCAAGCTTAGAATGGATTGGTGTTCCAAATGATATGGTTGCAAGAGTAGTAGCAAGGCATTCATTTAATAGATTAGGTTTAGTAGTTGTTGGTAATGCAGGTACAATTGAGCCAGGGTTCAAAGGATTTTTAACAATTGCAGTTAAGAATGTTGGAAAGACACCTGTAATACTTTATCCAGAAATGCCAATATGTAAACTAATGTTTGAGAACATGTCATCATGTGTTAAAGTTCCGTATGGTATGATGGAAAGGTCTAAGTATCAGGAACAGGAAGGTCCAACTGGTAGTAGATTACATTTGGAGAAGTCATAACCACCAAACTTATAAACTATTTCTTACATACCCCTTTCTATGTTATACATAGATGGCTCATACAAATCAGGTGGAGGACAAATTCTTAGAACAGCTTTAGCTTTGTCTACATTAGTTCATAAATCTTTTTCTATTAATAAGATTAGATCAGGTAGACCAAAGCCTGGGTTTAAGCCACAACATCTTAATTGTATAAAAGCTTTGAAGATGTTTACTAATTGTGATGCAGTAGGAGCAGAGATTGGTTCAACAAAACTTGATTTTATGCCTGGTAAAATTTGTGTAAAGAATCTAAATATTGATATCAAAACAGCAGGTTCAATCACATTATTATTACAATCAATTTTATTACCTTTAATGTTTGGTGACAAAAAGATTAAATTGAATATTAAAGGTGGTACAGATGTACCATGGTCAATGCCAATTGATTATTATTGTAATATTTTTGTACCTATTATTAGAAGATTTGTTAATAAGTTTGAAATTAAAACATTAAAAAGAGGTTATTATCCTAAGGGGGGTGGGGAAATTGAATTAATTATTGATCCTAAGTACAAATTAAAAGATTTTTCAACATTTGAAAAGTTTCATAAGTATTTATTAGAACAAAATCAGCTAATACAATTAACAGAACAACATCACTTAATAAAAATCAATGGCGTAGTAAATGCAACAAAGACATTAATGCAAGCGAATGTTGGTGAAAGAATAAAAAAATCAGCTGAAGTTGAATTAAAAAGATTTGGTGTTCCAATTAATATCAGAGTTGAATATTGTGATTCTTTTAGTGATGGTTGTGGAATTGTTCTTTTGGCAACATTTTCAAAAGATAAAAATGAGATTAGTTCTATAGAACCAATTATCTTAGGTGTAGACGTATTAGGTAAAAGAGGAAAAAAGTCTGAGGATGTTGGTAAGGAAGCAGCTCAGAAGTTGATTAAAGAGATTGAATCTGGTGCTGCAGTTGATAAGAATATGTGTGATAATCTTTTACCATTTGTTGCATTATTTGGTGGGAGTATGAAAACTTCTGAAATTACAAATCATACTTTGACTAATATATATACAATTGAAGAATTTCTTGGTAAAGTGTTTGATGTTGATGAAGAAAATAAAATTATTTCTATTAAAAATCAATCACATTTATAAATAGAACATGATTTTCTTATACTATAATGACTCAAAAACAATTAGTATGTAATTCATGCCATAAAAAGGTAGTTAATATGAGGGGCAGTGTTTGTTTTAAATGCCCTAATTGTGATAAATTTGAATTGGTTAGGTGTCAGCATTGCAGAAAGGTTGCTGCTAAATATAAATGTGCAGAGTGTGGATTTGAGGGACCTAATTAATATGGCAATGGTTATAATTACATTAAAGATTATGCCAGATTCACCTGAAGTAGATTTAGATGCTTTAGAACAAAAAGTAAAAACAAAGATCCAAGCTTTTTGTGGTGAAACAGAAACAAAGACCGAAATAAAGCCAATTGCTTTTGGTTTGAAATCAATGGAAATAATCTTTGTAATGGATGAATCTAAAGGTTCAACTGAGTATCTTGAAAATCAGATATCTGATTTAGAAGGTGTGAGCTCTGTATCTGTAATTGATGTTAGAAGGGCTATTGGTTAACTAATTAGTTAAATTTCTTGATTAAATCAATAAAGTTTAAAAACCAGTTTAAATTCTAAATATGTATGGAACAAATAAGACAACCTATAGTATCAGTATTGGGCCATGTGGATCATGGTAAATCTTCTATATTAGATAATATTAGAGGTAGTGCTATTACTGAGACTGAGGCAGGGCGTATTACACAAGCAATAGGTGCTTCTATTATACCTTTGAAGATTATTAAAAAGATAAGTGGCAAATTATTGGATAATTTGAAAATGGATCTAACTATTTCAGGTTTGCTTTTTATTGATACGCCTGGACATGAAATATTTACTAATCTTAGAAAACGTGGTGGTAATCTTGCTGATATTGCAATATTAGTTGTTGATATTAATGAAGGTTTTAAGCCTCAAACAATAGAAGCAGTAGAGATATTAAAAACATATAAAACTCCTTTTGTTGTAGCTGCTAATAAAATAGATTTAATAGCTGGTTGGGATAATAAAGATAAATTTATTTTGCAAAGTTTGCAAAAGCAAAGTGAAAATGTTAAAAATGATTTTGAAAAAAAATTATATGAATTAGTTGGAAAACTTCATGAATTAGGGTTTCAATCAGAAAGATTTGATAGAGTAGAGGATTATTCTAAACAAATTGCAATAGTACCAACATCAGCAATAAATGGTGAAGGTATACCTGAATTATTAATGATAATTACAGGATTAGCACATAAATTTCTTGAAAAATGTTTGAAATGTGATGTTAATGCTCTTGCAAAAGGTACAATTCTTGAAGTAAAAGAAACTCGTGGTTTAGGCACAACTGTTGATGTAATAGTATATGATGGAACAATAAAAGTAAATGATACTATTGTTATTGGGGGTATTGATGAACCCATTGTTACAAAAGTTAGAGCTTTATTAGAACCAAAACCATTAAAAGAAATGAGAGATAAAAAAGCTAAATTTGATCATGTTAAACAAGTTTTTGCTGCAACTGGTGTAAAGATATCAGCACCTAATATTAAGAATGTGGTTGCTGGAATGCCAATAAGAGTTGCAAATAAAGATAATCTTGAAAAGATTAAAAAGGAGATTCAACAAGAAGTTGATGAAGTTTTAATTGAAACTGATAATGTAGGATTAATAATAAAAGCAGATACTTTAGGTTCTTTAGAAGCATTGTCTTCTATACTTAGAAATAAAGATATTCCAATACAAAAAGCTTCAATTGGAAATATTACTAAAAAAGATATAACTGAAGCTGAATCTAATTATGAAAAAAATCAATTATTTTCAACTATAATTGGGTTTAATGTTGTTGATGAATCTGGAATGAAAAATGAAAGAGTAAAAATAATTAATAGTGATATTATTTATACTTTAACTGATGAATTTGAAAAACATAAACAAGATTTACAAAAACAAGAAGAAATGAAGGTTTTTGAAAATTTAACAATGCCTTGTAAGTTAAGAGTTATACCTGGTTATGTATTTAGGCAAAGTAATCCTGCTGTTTTTGGTGTAGATGTTATTTATGGTATATTAAAAACTGGAAGTCCAATAATGAATGATCAAGGAAAGTTCTTAGGATATGTTAAACAAATACAGCATGAACAAAAGAATATTAATAAGATTGAACAAGGTAAACAAGTTGCAATTTCTGTAGAAAAAATAATGGTTGGAAGACATTTATTTGAAAATGATACTTTGTATTCTTCTGTTTCTGAACAAGATTTTAGGAAATTCAAAGAATATAAGCATTTGTTAAAAAAATCAGAAAAATTAGTTCTTAAAGAAATAGCGGAAATAATGAGAAGGAAAAATAGTGTTTGGGGTGTTTAGTTTTTTTATTAATTTTAAAATGAAAAACTTAGCAATACTTAATTCAAAAGAAATTAAGAAGATTAATAATTTGATTAAAGATCAGTTTGGAGTTTTGTTTGATTTTTCTTATTACACTGTCCTACTTAGTCCTAAGAAAAAGATTTATATTGTAAATAAAGATGTTTTTGACCTTGATTTGAAAAAAATTAGAGTAAATTCAATGGGTTTGTATTTTGCTAATGTAAAAAATAATGAAATTCGATTATCAATAGAAGGTTCACAATTAGTTGGTCCTATTGCAAATGAAAGTATAATAGAATTAACAGATGAAGAAATGGAACAATGGATACAAGGCATTGATTTAGATACTTCTGAGCACTTTCCACATCCATATATCCCTCCTGACAAAAAAGAACATATGAGTATATTTGGACAAAACCAATTTGTCATTGTCAAATATAATAATGATTACATTGGTTGTGGTAAGATAATAAAAGATAAGGTTCTAAACTTTGTTCCTAAAACAAGAAGGATTATTATAAAATGAATCATAAAACTCTGTTTAATAAAATAAGAAAAGAACTTAAAGCAAATTTTGATCTAAAGTATAGAGCAGGCTCTATTAATTTCTTTAAAGAAAAGATTAAAGTTTATGGTGTAAGAACAGGGATTGTTAGGAAAATTGGAAATAGATATTGGAATGATATTAAAAATCAAGATGTTGATGAAATATTTCAATTATGTGAAGAATTGTTGAAATCAGATTATAATGAAGAATCAACAATTGCATTTGGCTGGGCAAGAAATTGTAAAGATAAGTTTGAGAAGAAACATTTTTTTGTTTTTGAATCTTGGTTAAAGAAATATGTTAATAATTGGGCAAAGTGTGATGATTTTTGTACACATGCATTTAATACTCTTTTTCATAAGTTCCCAGAGTTTTATTCTAGAGTTAAGTCTTGGACAAAATTAAATAATAGGTGGATGAGAAGAGGAACAGGTGTTGTACATATTTCTATAAATAAAGAATTTTATTCTGAAACAAATCTAAAACATATATTTGAGATTGCAGACCTACTGTTAATGGATGAAGATGATCTTGTGCAAAAAGGTTATGGTTGGATGTTAAAAGTTGCATCTGTACATTATCAAAAACAAGTATTTGATTATGTTATGAAACATAAGAAAGTTATGCCAAGAACTGCATTAAGATATGCAATTGAGCATATGCCTAAAGAGATGAAGAAAAAAGCTATGGCAAAATAAAATGAACTCAAAATCAATAAAACAAATATTCAATGAATTCTTTCCAAATAAACAATTTGATTATAATGTTAGATTAAAATATTCTGCTAAATTTTCTGATTATAATGCTAATATTAGATTATATAAGGATAATTTAACTATTAATTTATCAAAAAAGTGGAAAGGTGTTAATAAAGAGATTGTAAAAGGATTGATACAAGTATTGTTGATAAAGATGTTTGCTAATACTGGGCAATATAAAGAAAACAAAAAAATAAAACAAAAACTTAATACAATAAACATTGATTTATATAATAATTTTATTCGTTCATTACATTTATCTATTCCTAAAACTAATATTGATCCTGATTTAAAACGTTCTTTTGAAAGAATAAATAATAAATTCTTTTATGGGCAAATAGAAATACCTAATCTTATATGGGGTCAGTTTTCCATTAGAAAATTTGCAGATTATAATTATCAAACAGATACAATTAGTTTTTCAAAGATATTAAAAGACCAAAATATAGAATTAATTGATTATGTTATGTATCATGAATTATTGCATAAAAAATTAAAATTTAAATCAAATAATAATAGAAATCTGTTTCATAGTAAAGAGTTCAAAAAATTAGAAAAAAGTTTTCCAAATTCAGAAGAAATTGAGCATCAGTTAAGAAAATTATCCAGAAAATCTAGAAAAAAGGGATCTTTTTTTAGGTTTTTTAGTTAAAAAGAGGTTATATTCTTCTTTGTTAATAGAAATCTTTATATATTTGTCTTGTTTTTATTGTATTACATTAAATGGAGGGGATTTTATGACAACTAAAAAATTGCTACCTTTAGCTGCAATGGAAAAAATATTAAAAATGGGTGGTGCTGAGAGAGTATCAGATAAAGCAAAAGTTGCATTAAAAAGTACTTTAGAAGATATTGCTGAAGAAATTGCTGTACAAGCTGTAAAATTAGCACATCATGCTGGAAGAAAGACTGTTAAAGATAGAGATATTAAATTAGCAGCAAAATAAAGCTTTATTATTATTTTAGTGCTATTATTTTTAGTTACTTTTATACAATATAAATTGAAAATTTATAAGTATAAAAGTTCGTCAATTTGTGATTGACGATACTTTTATAAAAAGATAAGATTTTTCACTTATTTAGGGGTGATCAAATGGGAGAAACAAAGCCTACAAGTGTGGGTGGTTTAAAAAAAGGAAATTATGTTGTTATTGATGGAGTTGCATGTGTTGTTTCAGATACGCAAGTATCAAGACCTGGTAAACACGGGCATGCAAAAGTAAGATTAACAGCTATAGGAATTATTGATAGGAAAAAGAGACAAATAGTAATGCCTGGTCATGATAATATTAATGTTCCAATTATTGATAAAAGAACTGCTCAGGTTTTAAGTATACAAAATGATGTAGCAAATGTTATGGATGTTGAAACATATGAGACATTTGATCTTAAGATACCTGATGATTTAAAAGAACAGATTATTGAAGGATGTAATATTTTATTTTGGATTATACTTGATGATAAAGTAATGAAGCAAGTACAAGGTGGAAAATAGGGGAGTTCATATGGTAAAATTTAAAGAAGCACATGCAAGAAAATATAAGAATATTTTTATTTGTAAAGTTTGTAAAGCAAAGATAAGAGCACCTAACATGAAAGTAATACAAGGTAAAGTTAAGTGTAGAAAGTGTAATAGTAAAAGATTAAGACCTGTTAGGAAGAAATAAATATTTAATATTATAATAAATAAAAAAAAGAGGAGTTATATATGAATGTGGATTTGATATCAACTATTGTTTTTGTTGTATTGATGATTATATTTCTAGTATATAAAAGAAAGAAACTTGCTTTGCAGAAAATTCTTTTTCCTTTTTTATATTTAATTTTGTATAGATCTAATTTTGGATTAAAGTTTATGAGAAAGATTGCAAAAAAGTATAGACAAATAGTGATTCTTTTTGGTTATTGTTCTATTGGTTTAGGATTTTTAGGTATGATTTATGCTTCATATAGTATTGTTTACATGATAATTAAATTTTTATTAGCACCTAAAGTTACTGATACAGGTGCAGCATTATTATTGCCAGGTACAAATATTCCTGGGTTAGGTTATATTTCATTTTGGCACTGGATCATTGCAATATTTATATTAGCAATTGTTCATGAATTTAGTCATGGAATTGTTGCTGAAGCTCATGGGTTGAAAATAAAAAATTCTGGTTTTGCTTTTATGTCATTATTAGTACCAATAATACCTGCAGCTTTTGTTGAACCTAATAATAAAAAATTAAGTAAAAAACCAGATTTTGTACAATATTCAATATTAGCAGCTGGTCCAATATCAAATATTTTATTAGCTGTATTTCTTGCTTTTGTAATGAGTCTTGTAATAGCTCCAATAGGCAACTCTATATCAACTCCTTTGGGATTTAGTTTTGATGTTAATAATGAATCTTTGCCTGCAGGAGTTGCTGGATTAGAGTCTGGAATGATAATTGATTATGTTAATGGTGAAAAAACATCTGATACTACTGAATTTATTAAAAAATTAGAATATGTTAGGCCAAATGAGAAGCTTTTATTAACATCAGATGGTGTTGATTATGAGATAATTACTATTGAGCATCCAAATGATCCAAAAAAGCCTTTTGTAGGAATCAATAATATAAGAAATGAATTTGAATTTGATAATGAATCATTTAGAGCACCTTTTATTTGGATATATGGATTATTTAAGTGGTTGTTTATATTGAATCTTCTTGTAGGATTATTTAATTTATTGCCTTTAGGCATAGTTGATGGTGGGCGTATGTTATATGTTTTGTTAGGCAAAATTGTTAAGAATAAAGAAAGAGCAAACAAGATTTGGTCATTTATAAGCTTTTTATTATTAGGAATAATCTTATTAAGCATTTTAGCTCATTATTTTAAGCAATGGGGCTTGTTTTAGTTCTTTTAATTGTATTTTGAAAACAATAAACTTTTTAAATAATGGTTTATTTTCTTAGATATTATGACATCTTTAGATAATAATGTCCCTAAACATGTAGGAATCATTCTTGATGGTAATAGAAGGTTTGCTAAGCGTTTGATGATAAAACCTTGGAAAGGTCATGAATGGGGTGCAAAAAAAATACAAAAATTATTTGAATGGTGTAAAGAATTAGATGTAAGAGAATTAACACTTTATGCTTTTTCTTTAAAAAATTTTAATAGACCAAAAGAAGAGTTTGATTATTTAATGCAACTTTTTGAAGAATTTTTTAATAAACCAGATGTTTTTGAACAGATTCATAAGAATAAGCTAAGAGTTAATTTTATTGGTAGAATTGAACTATTTCCTGAGGAAGTTCATAAAGCTATGTTAAAATTAATGGAAGCATCAAAAGATTATTCTGATTATGTTGTTAATTTTGCAATGGCTTATGATGGTAGAGCAGAAGTGATTGATGCAACAAAAAAAATTGCTGAACAAATTAAACAAGGTAAGTTAGATATTGAAGATATTAATGAAGAAGTTTTTAGTAAGAATGTTTATATATCATCTGAACCAGATTTTATAATACGTACTTCTGGTGAAAAAAGGATTTCTGGTTTTTTATTATGGCAAGGGTCATATGCAGAATATTATTTTATTGATAAGTGCTGGCCTGAGTTCGAAAAAGAAGATTTTGTTAAAGCTATTAATGCAAAAACAAAAATGGCTTTAGGTAAA
>CAYWFN010000004.1:0-14247 GCA_964457715.1 uncultured Methanosarcinales archaeon
AGTTTTTGGTAGTAGGTTTAAGAAAAAGTTCATAATCAAGAATGCACTTACATACCAAAATGCAACTAGGAAAAAGAATGAAACAAGTATATGGCCTGCACAAGAAAGGAAGGTTAGGTATGTTCTTAATGAAGTTTCTGGTTATTCTATAATTGGTGATTTTCATTCTCATCCAGATGATACATGTGCTCTAAGCAAGCATGATAAAAAAGATATGATTGAAGATGGTGAACACTTCACCCTCCTAATTTCTGTGTTTGAATGGGATGAGAAAGTTAAGTGGCATTATGATAGAAAAGAAAAGTTTATAGAAGGTACTATTCATTCTGGTGATTTTCTTATAAATATTAAAGCTTATTATCGTGAGCCTGGTACTAGAGTTATTAGGAAATTAAAAATTGATTGTCCTAGTTTAAGGAAGTTGAATAAGTGGTTTTGAGAAAGAAAAATAAAAAAATCAAAGTTTTTCTGATAAATATAGTATTGCATCTTTTGCTTCTTGTGATAAACCAATAATTTCTTCCCCAATTGCATAAGAGACCTTACCAATTAATGAAGCATAATTCAAATCCAGATCTTCTGTTTTCTTATCTGCTTCAATTAATGCAAGAGATGCATGATAATTACCACTAACAGAAAAATCTTCAGTAATTATTTTTGTATACAAATCACATGCAAAACTATTTAAAACTCCATCAGAATATTCAAAACTGTGTGCTCTGAATAAAGAAGTTGCTAACATTAAACCATATACACTAATTTCTTTATTTTCACTATCTATAAATTTTAAAAAATCTGCTATTTCAACATCTATCATTGGATCAGAACTTATTATTTCTTCATATGCAGGAAGAAATACTTGTTGAACAATATCCCATTTTTCCCTAAAAGCATATCCTAAACCAAGAGTTACAATTTGATCACTTGGTGGAGCTTGTAAATATTCTGTTAAATTTTCTAATGCTGATCGTTCTTTGTTTAATTCTTTTTCAGTTTCCATATTATCATCCCCCAATTAAGTATATTTGAGATTAGTGGAATGAAGTTTATAAACATTTATTGACTCTATTATATACAAAACCACAACCTTTATATAACACATATGATAATACCATCATATGAATGCAAAATCTTATAATTCGTTTTTTATGAACTTTGCTAATAATGCTAGGTTTAAGATTATTATGGCACTTAGGAAAGGAGAATTAAGTGTTTCTGAAATATGTAAAGAAACTAATCAAGAACAAAGTAGGGTTTCACATCATCTAAAATCAATGGTTTGTTGTCATATTCTTAATGTTAAACAAAAAGGTAGGTGGAGAGTATACTCATTAAATAAAAACATTGTTTTGCCAATGTTAGAATTAGTAGAAAAACATGTAACAACATATTGTAGGGGGTGTGATAAACGTGAGATTTAAACAAGTATATCTAGATAATGGAGCTTCAACAATGGTTGATCCATTAGTAGTTGAGGAAATGAATAAATATAATTTAGATAAATATGCAAATGCTTCTTCAACACATCATTTTGGACAAGATGCAAAGCAAGTATTAGAAAATGCAAGAAAAAGATTAGCAAAATTATTAAAAGCAAAGCCTGAAGAAATAGTTTTTACATCAGGTGGAACTGAATCAAATAATTTTGCAATCAAAGGTGTAGCTTTTGCTAATAAAGATAAAAATCATATTATTACAACTAAAGTTGAACACAAATGTGTTCTTAACTCATGCAAATGGTTAGAAAAACAAGGTTTTGAAGTAACATATTTAGATGTTGATTCTGAAGGATTTGTTAAAGTTGAAGATTTGGAAAAAGCAATAACACCTCAGACTATTCTTTTTAGTGTAATACATGGTAATAATGAGATTGGTACAATACAAGATTTAGAAGAATTGTATAAAGTATGCCAAAGCAAAGGAGTATATTTACACACAGATGCATGTCAATCATTTACTAAAACTGAATTAAGTGCTGAACATGCTGATTTAATTACATTAAATGCTCATAAAATACATGGACCAAAAGGAGTTGGTGCTCTGTACATTAAACAAGGAACAAAATTACAAAACTGGCAGCATGGTGGTGATCATGAGCATGGAATGAGAGCTGGAACTGAAAACATACCAGGAATCATAGGCTTTGTTAAATCTGCAGAATTAGCAATGAATAAAAAACACATTGAATACATGACAAAGCTCAGAGATAAGTTGGTGGAAGGAGTTTTGAAAATAGAAGGTGTTAGATTAAATGGACCTAGAGAAAATAGATTATGTAACAATGCAAACTTTTCATTTAAAGCAGTTGAAGGCGAAGCTTTAGGTGGTTATCTAGATCAAAAAAATATTTGTTCATCTACAGGCTCAGCATGCACATCAAAAGTTTTAGAACCAAGCCATGTATTGAAAGGAATTGGTTTGTCAGATGAAGACGCAAATGGATCATTAAGATTAACATTATCAAGGTTTACAACAGAAAATGAAATTGATTATGTTTTAGAAGTTATACCAAAGATTGTTAAAAAATTAAGGAGGATCTCACCAATTGGTAAGTTGATTAAAAATGTACTCAAAAAAAGTAATTGAACATTTCACTAATCCTAAATTTGCAGGTGAAATGAAGAATCCTGATGCAGTAGGAGAAGTTGGTAATGTGAAGTGCGGAGATGTTATGAGGATTTATTTAAAAATTAAAGATAATGTTATAGTTAATATTAAATTTCTTACATATGGATGTGCAGCTGCAATTGCAGCATCAGATGCAATGTGTAAATTAGCAAAAGGTAAAACATTAGATAAAGCTCTTAAGATAACAGCTAAAGATATTGCAAAAGAGCTTGGTGATTTGCCACCACAGAAATTTCATTGTTCAGTATTAGGTACAGATGCTTTGAAAAAAGCTATTGAGGATTATAGGAAAAAATAAAATGTTCGAAGATATAAAAGCAATATACACAAATGATCCAGCAGCAAGAGGATTAGAACCAATACTTTATCCAGGACTGCATGCAATAGTAATTCACAGATACATATCTCATCCATTATACAAAATAAAATTAAGATTTATTGCAAGGGTTATATCACAGATAATGAGATTTTTAACAGGTGTAGAAATACACCCTGGTGCTACAATTAGTAGAGGTTTTTTCATAGACCATGGTATGGGTGTTGTTATTGGAGAAACTGCTATAGTTGGTAAAAACTGTGTAATGTTTCATGGAGTTACATTAGGTGGAACTGGAAAGCATGAAGGTAAAAGACATCCAACTATAGGAGAAAATGTATTTATTGGTGGACAAGCTACATTATTAGGGCCAATTACAATTGGCAATAATGTAAAGATTGGTGCAGAGACTGTAATTATTAATAAAAATGTTCCAGAGAATTGTACAGTTGTAGGTGCACCTGGTAAAATTGTTTGGTTAGATGGTAAGAAAGTAAATATAAAATTATAAGATGAAAACATTTAAATAGTAGCAAGGTAATAAAATAAAGTATGGTTAAGAAATTACCAAATGAAATTAAACATCTTTACTTATATAATAAAATTCTTAGTTTTTATATAATTTTACTTGCTATAGTAATTATAATGGGTGGTGTTTTTATTGGAGCTGGAGGAGCTGGAGTCATGATTCTATTTCCATTAGGAATTATTTATGTTCTATGGTATTTTCTTATGATGTGGGGATTGAACTTTAGAAAGAACTATAGTTATTGGCTAAATATTTTTGTACATTGTTTAATTGTTATTGTAAATATAATTAGATTATTTAGTATTGAAAGTGATCAGTTATTTGGTGTAAAAGTTTCTTTTATTACTTTTTCTGGAATTGGAGTTGTGATTTCTAATGTTGTATTTAGTTTAGTGTTAATTGGTTTTAGTGGTTATTTTGTTTATGTTCTTTTTCAAAAAGATGTTAAGAAAGTGTTTTAATGATTATCTTTCATACAAACCTATGTCCATACAACATGTAGGTCCACCTACATCTGGATCTCCTCTTTTATACCTTTCTTCACAATCAGTTCCTGAATAAATTTTATAATTATTTTCTTTACATTCTGCTTCTTCCATACATTGTCCATTTCTGTCTTCACAAGATTCTATTTCCCATACACCACAACACATACGAGCATTGAAGAACATATACAATAACATAAATAATAAAATTATTAATACAACCATCATTAAAATTCCTAATATAACTCCTGTAATTGCATAAACTTTTTTTTCAACAAGAGATTTATTTTTTAATCTCTTTAATAGTTTTATTGCAAAAATAAAATTAAGTATAGTTATTATTGGCCACAAAATTGTTATAGTTATTCCTAATTTTAAAATGGGTGTTGGAAATCCATCAAGATAGAGAGTATACCAAAAAATAAAAAGAATAAATATCAAACTAATAATACCTAAAATAAAAGAAGTAATTGCAAGTTTTGATGTTTTTGGTTTGATCTTTTTCATTGAAACTTACTAAAATTCTTTTCCAAAGGATTAAACGGAAATGGCCTTTTGTTTGAGACAAAAGTCATATATTTCCAAAAAGTGTATAATTGTGTATTAAACATTTCACAAAAATTAGCTATTTGATCATGTCTTTTATTTTTGAAAATTGTTATAAAGAAATTTATAATACCTAAGAATTGTGTTAAACCTTTCCACAAACCAATAATGATTCCAGAAACAATTCCAACAACAATACGCATCAATGCTTCATTTCGTTCTTCCATAAATATCACCTCTAAATTTTAATGTATAATGATTATTTGTATTTAATAGTATATATAGTTTACTATTTTAGTTAATTTTATTAATAAAAACACATTCTATCTACTTATGCCAATACCAATCAAAGGAAGAGAGAAACTAATCAAAGAACTAAAGCCTAAGTTTATTGAACATTATAAATCATTTTGTCCTAATTATGATAAATTCATAGATTATTCATTTTCATATCCGAGGCAAGCAATAAGAGTTAATACATTGAAAGCTTCTGTTGGTGATGTTAAGAAAAGAATGACAAAAAAAGGTTGGAAATTGGTGGAAGTAAAATGGTGTTCTGAAGGTTTTTTTATAACACACAAAGAAGGTAGAAGAGATATTGGAAACACAATTGAACATGCTTTAGGTTACATTTTTGTACAGGATGCAGCTTCAATGATACCTCCATTAGTATTAGATCCTAAGTCTTGGGAAAAAGTCTTAGACATGTGTGCTGCACCTGGTTCAAAAGCAACTCAGATTGCACAATATATGAAGAACAAAGGTGTGTTAATTGCTAATGATTATAAAGGTATTAGAATAAGTTCTCTTGGCATTAATATGCAAAGACTTGGTATAACTAATAATGTGATCACATTGATGGAAGGTAGGTTTTTCAAAGATTTTGAGTTTGATAAGATTCTTGTTGATGCACCATGTTCTGGTACTGGAACAATTAGAAAAAGTTTAAAGACTACAAAACAATGGAGTATTAATTTGCTTAAGAATTTGTCTGGTATACAAAGACAATTATTAAAAACTGGGTTTGAGAATTTGAAAATAGGTGGTGCTCTTGTTTATAGTACTTGTAGTTGTGAACCAATGGAAAATGAAGCAGTGGTTTCCTGGTTATTAGATAATTATCCTAATGCTTCTATAGAAAAGATTAAGCTAAAAGGATTAAAAACATCTAAACCTATAATAGAGTTTAGTGGAATTAAGTATAATAAATCTGTAGAAAGATGTTTAAGAATATGGCCTTATGATAATGATACTGAAGGTTTTTTCATTTGTAAAATAAAAAAAAAATAAAAAAAATTATTTAAATAAATAATAGATAAGATATAGGCCTGATACTCCAACTAACCAAAGAACTAAGTCAAACAACCATTCAACTTTGAAAAACAGTTCTGCAAAAAGGTTGTAGTCAAAACTTACTAATCCCCAATTAATAGCTCCTAAAATAACTAATACAAAAGCTATCCATTCATACCATTCTAGTTCCATTGTAAATTACCTCCGTTTTTTTAAATATAATAGTATATTTTTAGACTTTATTATTTATAAAGTTTGTGTTCATTTTCTAATAATAAAAAACTCTTCATTACCTATTATGAATCTTTTTACTAATCCCCAACCATTTCTTTCAACCATAAACTTTAACCAATTATTTTGTCTATATTTCATTTTTTTGCCAGAAATTGTTTCTAATGGAAATGAGATGATTAACCATTTGCTTCTTACTTTATTTAATAATTTTTCTGACTCTTTGTGATGCTTTGATAAGTCTATATGGTTAAGTAATTTGAACATAAAACATACATCTGTCTTTGGTAATTGTTTTACTGAAAGAAGATTAACTACTTTTGTGTCTAAGAAATCTATGTGTTGTTTTAAAAAATCTAAATCAGGTTTACTAATATCAAATGCATAATATTTAACATTATCAAGATTCATGTATTTGAATGATAAAGGATTAAAACCACAACCAAGATCAAGTAATGATTTTGGAACACCAGTTATTTTGAATAATTCTTTGTAAAGTTTGTAATAAATTGGGATTCTTTCTTTAGTTGATCTGTGTGCTTTTAATAATTTCTCTATATTTTTAATTTTTTCTTTTTTAAAATAACTTTTTAATAAAAACATACCATATGCTCTATGAAGTATTGCTCTTATATCTTTTATAACTTTTTTTCTTATCTTTTTTTTATTTAATTTTTTAAATAATTTAGGATTGTGTTTAAAATATTGTTCTAAATGATATTTTATTAAGCTATTGTCTACATTTTTCAAAGTTTTCTTGTTTTTTATTTGTTTAATCAGTTCTTCATACATAAATATTATAATTAATCAAAACATATATAAACTTAATTATTTTTTTAGATTAATATGAAAAAAGCAATTGTTGAAAAGTTTGCTGCTTTGCTTACAGCTGCATTCGGACTTGTTGCTGCATTAGCATGGAATGACACAATAAAGAGCATATTTAAGCAAGTCTTTGGTGAACAAAATGGGGTAATACCTATGATTGTTTATGCATGTGTTGTAACTGTGCTTGCTGTTGTTGCAACTATCTGGATTGGAAAAATAGCTGAAAAAGCAAATTAAGTAAAATGTTAATAGATGTGCATACACACTTAGATCATCCTTGGATATATGAAAAAATAGATCAAGTTATTAAGGATTCTAAGAAAAATGGAGTAAAAGCTATTATTACTTCTGGAATTAATAAAGCAACAAACAGGATTGCTTTGGAATTAAGTAAAAAATATGATATTGTACATTGTTCTTTAGGTATTTATCCAGTTGATGCTTTGGAAACAGAAATGAATTCTGGAGAATATGATTCTTTGAAAGAGAAATTTGATATTGATAAGGAATTACAATGGATAGAAGAGCATAAACATGAGATAATAGCAATTGGTGAGATAGGAATGGATCTAAAGACTGGTAAAGATAAATTAGCACAAAAGAAATTGTTTAGAAAACAATTAGAACTTGCTAAGAAATTAGATAAACCAGTTGTTATACATTCAAGAAAAGCTGAATCTAAAGTTTTTGAAATTTTAAAAGAAATGGAGATGAAGAAAGTTGTAATGCATTGTTTTGGTGGTAAATTAAAACTTGCTAAAAAGATTGTGGAAAAAGGTTATTATTTTTCTATTCCACCATCTATTATTAGGTCTGAACATTTCCAACATATTGTGAAAGCTGTTAACATATCACAATTATTAACAGAAACTGATGCTCCATATCAATCACCATATCCTGGTGAGATGAATAAACCACATTATGTCATAGAGACTATTAAAAAGATTTCTGAGATCAAGGGTATGGATGTTGAAGAAGTTAAGAAAGTTGTGTTTATGAATTGGCAGAGGGTTTTTTTATGAAACAAGAAACAACACCCTACTACTCATACAAAATAGGAGAACTTACAAAAGGTTGCAAATTATGTGTTCAAGGCAAAAAACTAGTTCTTTTTGTTACAGGAATCTGTGGTGTGGGTTGTGATTTTTGCCCAGTATCTAACACAAAGCATCAGAAAGATGATGTGTATGCTGATGAATGGAAGATTGATAAAGATTCTGATATTATTGAAGAAGCAAAAGCAATTAATGCAAAAGGCGCAGGCATTACTGGTGGGGATCCATTAGTAAAAGTTGATAGATGTGTTAAATATATTAAGATGTTAAAAAAAGAGTTTGGTTCTCACATCCACATACACTTATATCCTCCATTGCAATTAGTTACAAAAGAAAATCTGAATAACTTATATGATGCAGGTTTAGATGAAATAAGGTTTCACATAGAAAATGATAAAAATAAATTATGGAAAAGGATAGAATTAGCAAATGCTTATGATTGGGATGTTGGTGTGGAGATTCCTGTAATTCCTGGAAAAGAGAATAAATTGATTAAATTAACTGATTCTAATGCTCAGTAATTAGTTAAAATGGGACACAAACCAAAGGATGAAATTAGCTATTGTGTTAAAGGAAGTGAAGAATTAGCTATGAAATTACTAGATTATTGTTCTAAGAATACTAATCTAAATGTTCATTATTGTACAACAACATTAAAAGACAAAGTACAATTAGGAAATAGATTAAAAAGAAGAGCAAAGAATATTGCAAAACCTTATGATATTGTAAAACCAGATGGAACATTAGTTAGAGGTGCAATTTATTTAAAATCTTTAAAACCAGGCTTTGGTTATAGAACTAAGTTAGGAAAGTTGACAAAGAAAGAGAAAGCAAATGCTCTGGAAAAATTAAAAAAATTAAAGAGAGATATACAAAAAGAATATAGAATAAGAGATAATCTTTTGCATATTGAAGATATTAAATTAAGGTTACTTACTAGTGTTAAGAAAATCAAGAAAATAGGAAAAGAACACATACGAGCAATTGTTAGGGAATATCCAACACATGATCAAATGGAGATAGAAGTCCAATTCTTACACTAGATTATATATTTTAATGTTCATAAATCATTATATATTAATATATTTTGGTATATAATAATGAAAAGAAAATTCAACTTTTCCAAATTAATGCTGATTCTTATGATTCCATTAGTTTTATTATTGACTAGTTATAAGATGAATGCTTTTGATGAAGATTATTATCATGAACAGTTTGAGAACAATAATATTTATGATGGTTTTAATATGAATAAGACTGAATTACATGAAATAAATCATATATTATTAGATTATTTACAAGGAAACAAGCATAAACTAAATACAAGCTCTGTTAATACAGATTTTTTTAATGAAAAAGAACAAACACACTTATCAGAAGTAAAAATGCTTATAAAAGGAATTAGTTCAATATTTTATTTCTTATTAATAGTATTTATATTATTATTCTTTATTGTTTATATGAGGAATAAGAAGAAGTTTTGGAAGAATGTAATTGTTATCTTAATATCTGGAGGAATATTGAACATATTATTAATCTTATTATTAGGAGGATTTGTATTTGTTAATTTCTCTGGATTTTTTCTTAAGTTTCATTTAACTGCTTTTGAATCTGATACATGGTTATTAAATCCTGCAACAGATAATTTGATTAAGATGTTTCCAGAAAAATTCTTTTTTGAATTAGGTTTGAAAATTGTTCTTAATTCATTGTTTTTTTCAATAATAATGATTTTAATTTTGTTTTATATTAAAATAATACTAAAGAAATCTTAATAATAATTCTATGACAGAAGTACATCTAATTTATATATAGGATCACCAAAAGGTAATTCTTCACCAGGATTTCCAGATTCATCTATTATACTATAAGTTATTTTTGCATTGATTCTGTATTTTTTATTTGTTTCTGATTCTTTTTTAGGAGAGACACCAACAGGAGCAAAATCTTTTTCGCCAGCTTTTAATTGCATAGTTCTTATATTTCCTGCATCTGCACCATAAAGTATCTGTAAATGATCTTCTGCATCTCCTAATGGTTCAAACTCAATATTAACTAAAATATCATTTTCTTGATTAGGATTATAAAGATTTATTCTGAAAACTTTTAATTTCTTTTTTGGAATTTCCATTTCTCTTGGACCTAAACAAACCATTTCTGTGCCACAAGAAATTTGTGCCATTCTTTTTTCAAGATCTCCAATAGTTAAATCACCAAAATCTTTTGTAAAATCCATTATATCTTTTAAAAAAACTGATGCTAAACCAAAAAGAACTAATGCTAAAACAAGAACAACAATAAAGTTAATAGAAAGTTGTAATGCTCTTTTATTATTCATCAACTTCAGCACCTGTTTCTACAAAAGTAATTTTATCTCTCATTGATATTTTTCTACCTACTTCTTGTACAGATTGTTTATCACCTGAAGTAGTTGTTCTTTCATGTTCATAATCAATCTTCATGTCAAGTTTTGGTGTGTATATTGAAGTAGGCAATTCAGCAATAAAAGGTACTTGTTTTTCTATAGGTGTGCCTTTTTCTAATTTAAGATTAAATGCTTTTTCTGCTAATTTGTTTGTTCCTTCAAAAAATTTAATCCCTGTTATCTTAAGTGGACCAACAAAATTTGATTCTGTTTTCTTAAGATCTAAATTAATTGAAAATTGGTTAGTCATAATTTGATCATCCATATTAACTTCAAAAGGATTATGGTATGTTAATGTGATGATCATTTCAAAATCAGCAGTCTTTAAACTATATTCTTTAATTTCTAATTTCTTTAGTTTAGGATCAATTGAGATTACACATTTTGTTTCATCAGAATTGCATGCTTGTTCATGGTATTGTGATTCAATCATTTTACCAAAAGCATTTTCATATTTAACTTTTCCAGAACAAGTACCACAATCTTTTTTACAAGTGCATGAGTTTTCATCTGCACTTTGTTCACACCTACCATTTCCACATTTGTTTGGTTCGAAAGTTGGTTTATAACTACATTCACCTTTAATACAAGATGAGTCCATGCCTGTTTTAGATTTACAATCTGAACTAGAATCACATTCTGAGCAACCAGAAAGAATTATTGATAAGACAATTATACTTAAAATTATAATAAAAATGTTTTTATTCATTTATAATCACCTAAAAAAAATAAAATAAAAAAAGATTTATTTAATAAACTCATATTCTTTGACTATTATCCACAAAAACAAGAATAATACTAATGCTCCAGCTACTACATACCAAACTCCATCTAGTACTGCTGCCCGCCATAATTTTTCTGTTGACTCTGACATTTTGTATAAACCAAAAGCCATAATAATGAAACCAATCCATAAGAACTTATCTAAAACAAGTTTCATTATGTCAAATTCTTGTTGTGCTGATAGTTTTTTTTTCTTTTTTTTTGCCATGATTATCACCTTTTATGTTACAGTTAAAAAAATTTCTGTTGATTCATAAACAGTTGTAAATTCTGCATCTTCATAAACATTCATTCTTATTAAATAATCCCCAGGTGCTGCTCCTTTTGGAACTTTTAATTGAAGTCTTTTAACATGATTTTCAGCAGCTCCAAGTTGGTATGCTTCACCATATACAAAATTAAACCATTTATTGTTAATGTCATCATCTCCATCAGGGCCTGTAGGACAAACAGGACTTCCATCTGTACCAGTAGGACAATTCTTTGGTTTAAACTGAACATAATAATCTAAAGGTGCACTATATTCATTTTTAACACCCCAACCAAGTAATTCTGATTTACCTCTTTCTAATGTGAGCTGTGTTTGAGAAAATACTAGTTTTTCATCGCCACCTATTAATTTTTTTTGTAATTCATCTTTTATACTATCAAAAGCACCTCTTCCAATTCCAAATATATCTCCAAACATTCCTTTAATAAACGCAATACCTAATCCTAACAGTGTCATTGCTAGTACCATAATAACAACTGATTGAACAGATAATTGTAAAGAAGCCTTTTTATTTTTACAATAAATCATATTATATCCACCTCTCTTTAATATTTATATTATTTGTATTATTACTATATATAATTATATATTACTTATTTATATATGTTTCTATTTAAAAACTTTGTGATTATTCTAATGATCCCTAAGGGTATTGGTACAGCCCATCGTTCGCACTTTCTATGTATATATCACAATAAAAGATAGAAAGTCCTGATAGTTTTACAATCTTAATGGTGCTCACTGGCCTTAACAAACAAGGACTGTACTAACAATTGTTTTAGTTAAATTTATAAATAGATAATAAAATCTAATATACTATGGCAAGAATAAGAAGAGCTAATTCATATAGAAGATTAGAAAGGCCTTATACAAGAATATCTAAGTATAAGAAAAAGGCTTTTGTAAAAGTTAGACCTAATATTAATATAGTTAAGTATGATATGGGTAATGCAAAGAAAAAGTTTCCATACCAAGTACAACTTGTTTCTAAAGCAAATGTTCAAATCAGGCATAATGCTTTAGAATCTGCTAGACAAACAAGTAATAGAGTTTTAGAAAAAACATTAGGTAAAAATGCTTATCATATGAAAATAAGAACTTTTCCGCATCATATATTAAGAGAAAATCCATTAGCATCTGGTGCTGGAGCAGATAGAATGAGTACTGGTATGAAAAAAGCATTTGGAAAAGCAATATCAGCAGCTGCAAGAATTAAAAAAGGGCAAGTAATAATGCATGTTGATATTGCAAAAGCAAATATTCCTGTTGCAAGAAAAGCAATGAAAAGAGCATCATGTAAGTTTCCTTATTCTTGGAATATTATTGTTAAAGAACAAAAGTAAAATTCATTCTTCATCAAAATTAGTTAAATTAGGTTTAAGACCTTTCTCACCTAGCACATCCATAACATGAGTCATCCTTAATTCTAATTGTTCAGAAATCTGTGACAAAGAGTGTCCTTTATCATGTAAATGTAATATTTTCTTTTTTGTTTCACGATTGAAATTAGCTTTTGGCCTCATTTTAACAATTCTTTTTTCAATTCTTCAAATTCATAAATCTTAAATTTCTTACCTTTAACAAAATCTTCAATCTGTTCTTTACTTAAAATATCAACTTTACTTAAATAAACAATCATAGGTTTTCTATATTGTTTTAATTCTTTGTATAATTTTAATTGTTTTTTTAAAGGATATTGCTCAGTCAAGTCAAAAACATAAACCAAAAGATCAGCACAATACTTAATTGCTAAAAAAGCTTGTTTTTCAATATAATTCATTTTATCATATCTATTAAGTGTTCCTGGAGTATCAAGAATTTGTATTTTGAATTCTTTTCCATTCTTCTTAGTAACATAATATCCTACATTAATTTTCTTAGTTGTGAATGCATATTCATTTATTTCTGGCTTTGATTTTGATAATCTAGATAATAAAGTAGTTTTTCCAACATTTGGAAAACCACATATTGCAATTTGTTTGTGCCTTTCTGTGATAACTGGGAATGTAACTAATAATTTTCTTGTTTTATGTAATATGATTAAATTTTTTCTAATCTGCTTAATAACAGAACTAATTCTTCCACTAAACTCTTTTCTATATTGATTTATCTTTTCTAATTGTTTGCATTTTCTAATTTTAGAAGAATAAATCCTATAAAAATCATTTATTTTCTTTATTGCCCAGTTCAATGCACCTAAGGATTTCTTTATTTCACCTAAATCCATATGAATCTTTAATAATTCTTTGTAAAATTCAGACAGATCATCCATAGTTGGAAATGATTTTAATATCTTAGTTAGATTATCACAAAGTATACTTTTCATGGAATCTAATCTTGCTAATTCAATTCTCCATGATTTATCTAATCTACTACCTTTTATCTTAGAACCACGAATCTTTGCTGCTTGTTTATTTGATTTTCTAAAAGCTACATCTATATAATGCTGATATTCTTCTATATAACAAATGTCTAGGAATGCCATAAATAGGATATGTGTATTTGTGTTTAAAAAGGTTTTGTAAGAAAATAAGAAAATAAAAAAAAATAAAATTATCTATCCCATCTAGATGTTTTACCTAAAAGATATACTGCTAATATTATTAATACTGCTACTGCAATTACTATCCATGCATATGGAACAAGTTTTTCAATAAATGATTTTTCTGGTTCTTGTTCTATTGGTTGTTTTAACATTGCTGGAGGTAATTGTTTTGGTTTTTCAACAAAAGTCAATGAATTATCTAATCTAAATGATCTGTACAAAGTATCAGAATCATCTTTAGAATAAGTTCCTTGATTTGTTAAATACCTAACTGTACCATCTTTCATCATCTTATATGGAACATACTCAAAT
>CAYWFN010000005.1:0-11178 GCA_964457715.1 uncultured Methanosarcinales archaeon
CTACTATACCCATACCTTTCATTGGCGTTAGAATTCTATCATAAAACTGACGTTTGTTATAACTCAGCTTAACCTTCTTACCTTTATAACCAGGTTTATCAAGTTCAGTTACCCATTGACCTTCATGCAATTGAGTTGCAAACACACTCATCTCTGTTTTATTTATTTCCCCTTGATTATCTTTCATATACTTGATTAATTCTTTTGCGACTATTACTTGTTGTTCTGTAGCAAAGATTATTTCAAAAACATCTTCAGGCATATTATATTGATCAAAAAGTATAACCATAATTAAATCAAAGATTACCTAGTATATAAATGTTGCTAATTGTATATTGGTTTAGTAAAAAGAATTTTACAACTGAGCCTTAATTTGTTCCAAGAATTTATCCCAATCATGTTTTTTAATAACACAACCACATGCTTCTATATGTCCACCACCAAAACCTTCAACATCAACCAATGCTTTTGCAAGAATCTCTTTTACATTATACTTATGAGAACGAAGAGAACATTTCATCTCACCACTTTTTTCCCTTACAATGATTGTAAACTTTTTAGGATACTTATACAATACATGATTAGACACTTCTCCTGACAAACTCATCCTTCCTGTATGATAATGATAAACAATCAATGGAGAATCTTTTTCAATTTTAACATCTGCCATAAGACTATCAAATTCTTTTTTTATCTTTTTATAATGTTTTATCACTAACTTAGCTCTTGGAGTCTTGCCTTGTAGGATTTCATAAGGATCATCAATCCTTGTCAAGATCTTTATAAGTTTTTTTACTTCAGATGTTTTTCCTTTCATACAAAACTCATATATCTGTATCAGTTTTCCAAGCTTTGTCTCAAACATTGCTTCTCCAGGATCTGTAATACTAGGAGAAAGTAGATCAGGATACCTGGAACTAAATTTTTTCTGAACATCACTTGGCAAAGTCCAGTCACCTACAATACCAATCATTGCAATCCACAGATCTTGTTCAATTACTCTGTAACATAAATAAGCAGTTGGCATATTTTTCTTTGGATCTTTTGATAATGGATTATAATATTTAACATTTCTTCTTGAAATAGGCCCATGATGATCCAACCATATTATTGGTCTTTTTATTTTATCAATAAATTCTTGCTCTACTTTGACAATGTCCAGTACAAATATCTTGTCAGGTTGATAATTAACAGTTTTTTGCAAAAATTTCATATCAACATTAGGATGTGTCTTAAGAATAATGCCTTTGCCTTCTCTTACATATCTATAAAAAAGCAAAAAACTAGCTAAACCATCTGTATCATCATCATAAAAAAATACAGGGTGATAACAATTGTCTAACTCTTTCTTTATTTCAGTATAATCATCTTTTGTTAGCATGTTCTTTTGTTTTTCTAAAAGATTTATAAACCTTTGCTTACTTCCAACACATATGGCATATCCAAGAAAATTATTAAAAGTAAAACTAATAGCAGGTTTGTTCTACCAAGACCCAAATATCTATGATCAAGCAAAACAAAACCTGATACAATCATTTGGCAATATAGATTTTGAATCAGATGAATATGATTTCAATGAATTCACAGATTATTATGAATCAGAGATGGGCAAAAACCTAAAAAAACGTATAATTTCATTCAAAATATTGATAGACAGAGATACATTAGCAGACATCAAACAAAAATCAAACAATATTGAAGATGATCTAGCAAAAAACAACAAAAGAATCATAAATATTGATACAGGCTATCTAACTCAGCATAATATAATCTTAGCAAGTGCAAAACAAATGCCGCACAAAGTTTCAATTGGCAAAGGATATTTTGGTGATGTTGTGTTAACTTATAGCAATAATGATTATTATCATTATTTTAAAACATTCATGGACCATAAGTCTAGAAAAGTAAAAGAGATCTATAAAAAAATTAGAGAAATCTATATCTCACAAATCAACTAAACACTTATCAACCCCCTTTTTTTATATGTGAATGTGTTCTTTTTTTAGATAGTGATCACCTCTTTTATGTCTTTTAGTAGAGAAATATTTTTACTGAATTTGATTGTGATTAAGAAAGTGCTGATTATTAAAATCATGTTAATTACAACTATTATTGATCCAAATATAGTATCTTCCATTTTTCTTGTATTAGGCTGTGTAAAAAAAATATTTGGTGAGTTTTTTGTAAAGTTTACCAGGTAATAGCCCAGCACCAAGTCAAACTTATACTCACCCTTTGAAAAAAAAATATAGGGCAATTATATTTCGTTTTTCTACTGCTTTTCATAAATGCCTTGCCCAAAACAAGCATTTATTCATCAAAGCCTTTTGTGCATCACCTCTTTATTCTATTTCTACACCTCTTTTTTCCTCAAGGTAATCTAGTGCGGAGCTGGTCCAAGTTGCTTTATCGTTTTTGGGTCGGATTCAACTCGCGTCATTATTTACATTCCCTATCTGCATTGTAAACAACTTATCACTTACTTTTTCGCCTGAATGATTAATGATAATGAAAATAAAAAGGGGCTCAGTTATATTGAGTGTGAGGGGTGGTATTGTAAGAATTATAAGTCGAGCCCCTTTGTTTATGATTATGAACAGCCATTAACTTTAGTTAATGATCATTTGTTATATTATATCTTATGTTAAACTAGTATATAAATGTTACGAAAGTGTATATTTGTAATTTGGTATACAAAATAGTATATTAATAATAAAGGACCTAAGAATAAAGAATTCAACAGTTGTCATCTTAAAATAGAAACAGGTTATTTATGTCATAAACGAGAATTTTTACAAACATTATAGTGTTTTCCATGTGCAATACTTTCCAAAGCCCTTCTTCTAACAACATGTATTGGCATGTTTTCTATATATCCTAGTCTTTCTAAAGCTTCATAATATCTGACTTCTGCTTCTAACAGCTTTTCTTTGTATTGTTCATCTTTAATTTTATCACATATTGGCATTTTAATATATGGATATCTAACTAATATATAAAGATTATCACCACTAATAAGTTACAAAAACCAAAACCTTTAAATACTAGTTCATCTCACTAATATATACAATGACAATAGAAAAACACTTAAAAAAATCAGGAATAGTTATTGGAGCAGGTTTATTAGGAATGGCAATTGGTACTGAAATAGGAGCTAATTATTTAGAATATATCTTTAACTGGCATCTTCAGGATTATATTTCTGAAATACAATATTGTAGTAGAGTTGTTGCAGCAAGTGGTGTTATTGCTAGTTTAATTAATATGTGTAAATATGGAGTAACAGAACAACCACAACAAGCAGCACAACCTCAACAACCACAGAATCCTAACCCAAACCCTAATCCTTAAAAAACTTATTTATTTTATTTTCATAATCATCACTAATTTCAACACTTTCTTGAAAACATCTAAAATAATTCTGCCATTTATATCTAGCATCTAAATAAATTACAACTCCTCTATCAGACTCAGACCTAATACATCTCCCTGTTGATTGAAAACATTTATTCATTGCTGGAAACAGGTAACCATAATCCCAACCTTTACCAAATTTTGTATCAAAATATTCAATTAATTTCTTAGTCTCAAGATTAGGTCTGTGTAATGGTAAACCAACAACAATCACACATTTTAATAAATCTCCAGGAAGATCAATACCTTCTGCAAAATTAGCACCAACAACACCTAATAACACTGCACCAGTATCTTTATATTTTTTAAAATTAGAAAGTAAATCTTGTTTTTCTGTTTTACTTAAATCGGATTCTTCAGTAAATGTTGTTTTTTTACAATAATTAGTAAAAAATTTATTTATTTCATTACGTAGATAATAAGAAGGAAAAAATACTACTGAATTGCCAGGTACTATGTTAACAATATCAGAACAGATTTTAGCAATCTCTTTATACATTTTTTCATTTCTCATTGTAAACTTTGTTGTAGTCTTTGGAATGATTAAACTTAATTTATTCTTTGTAGGGAAAGGACTTTTGTAAACCCTTTCAAAAGTATTTGAAGGAAAACCTAAAAGATCTCTATACATAGAAGTAGGTGTTAATGTGCCTGACATTAATATTGTTGAATAAGATTTATCAATAATATCTGAAGTAACTAAACTAGGATCAAGACATCTATAAGAGATAGTTGTGATTTCACCAAATTTTCTTGATTTTATTTTACTAATAATCCTAGCAAAACCTTCATCTACTCCAGACCATTTTTGTAAAAAATCAGCAATACCACCTATATAACTTCTTTTTTGTTTTTCTCTTATATCAGATGCAATAAATTCAAGATCAGCTATTAGTTGATCAAACTCAATAGTAAGCTCAATTTTTTTAATAAACTCTTCTCTTTCAATTAATCTTTCATCATCTATTTTTAATCTATTACCATAATTATCAAGGATATCTTTTAGCATCACTAATAATTCAACAGTTTCTTCATATCCATTTTTTTTTGCTTCTGATATTGCTCTACTTAACACTATTGTACTCATTCTTTTTGTTAATAAATCTCTGATCCTAAATGGAAGATTATGTGCTTCATCAACAATCACAATGGATTTTTCAATATTTTTATTTGTTTTTAAAAAAAATGTTTTTGAAATTGATGGACTATATATATAATAATAATCGCAAATTATGATATTTGCTTTTTTTGCTAATTCAATTGTAATTTCATATGAACACATTTTATTATTATCACACTCAGTTACCATATCTTCAACATGTAAAGGTTGTTTGATTCTTTTTCTTAGTTTTAATATAGAAATCACATCTTCCATCTTCTTTTAATTTTTTACAATATTCAGAAAATTCAAATGATGAAAGTAATTGTATCCCTGGTTGCATGCACATATGTTTTTTTCCAATTATATCTATAGAAATTATTTTTTCACTAAACTTTTCTTTTATTAATTTCAGTGTCTCAATAGCAATTAAGTGCTGTGTATGTCTAGAAGTTAAAAAAAATATTGTTAAACCATTATCAATTGCATATTTTAATGTTGGTGCAAGTGATGCAATTGTTTTTCCAAGACCTGTTGGTGCATGAAGTATTGCATGTGATTTATTTTTTATACAATATTGAATATCATTTATTAAATCTGTTTGTATTGGTCTTATTTGTTTATATGGGAATAGAAGTTTCATTTATGTTTGGAAAAATTGATCTTATTTAAGTGTTTTTTGTCACTTACCAGAGTAGCAAATTTTCATGATTTTAGTTTTTAAATCTTTCTCTTTAACATATATTTTAGAAAAGATAAATAAAAACCTTTATATATCATAATCTATTTCCGCAATATGTTGATTTTTATATTAATCTTAAAAAGCGGTGATGTATTAATATATATATAAGTTTTTAGAGGGGGTTAAAAAAAATGAAAAATAAACCTATTTTTAATGTATTTTTTAGGGAAAAACCAGCAATGATGTTGTTGAGTTTAATGAATGCTAAAGGCCCAGTGTATGCATCATCATTAGCAAAAACAGTTGATTGTACATATTCTCATGTAGTAAAAATTTTGCAACAAATGGAAAGATCTGAATTAATTAATTTTGAAAAACAAGGTAGACTGAAATTACTTAATTTAACAGATAGAGGAAGTGAGGTTGCAAAAAGTATAGAAAATATTAGAAATGCTTTATAATTTTCTTATTTTTTTTTCTTCTTATTTTATATATGTTTTTCCAAAAAGTTTATATAGTAGTTAATCAAAAGTAATTATATAAATAAACAATTTTATATTAAAAAAGGAGGTTATATTAAAATGTTTAAAAAAAGAAAAGGACAGGCAGCAATGGAATTCTTAATGACTTATGGTTGGGCAATATTAATCGTATTGGCTGTTATCGCTACTTTAGCTGCATTCGGTGTGTTGAATACTGATATGTTCTTAAAAGAAAAATGTGTGTTTACTATAGGTGCACAATGTAGTGATTATAAGATAGAAAGAACTGCAACTACTGGTGAAATAACTTTAAAATTAACTAATGGCGGAGGAGAAGATTATAAAATTACAAATGTAGCATTCTCTGGCAGACATTTAGGTTCAGCTGTTTGTGGAGGAGGATTTAATGCTGATTATGTTGCTCCAACTGGTTATTCATCTATAATGGGAAGTTATACAGCTGCAGTGGAAGATGATGAAAGTACAGCTGATGTTGATGAATCTGCACCAGCAGAAGATTCAAGATATCTAGATTTTCCAAGAGATTCAACAATTTTATTCAAAGTTGGTTCTGATGGTAATGCAGGATTAATGTTTTCAGGTGGAGATTGTTCAGCAATTTCTAGAACTTCAAAAGGAAGAAAGTTCAATGCTGATGTAGAAGTAACATATTATAAAGGAGCAGATGCACCTTCAATAACACATCCAATACCTGGACAAATTTCAATTACAGTTGAAAACAAAGCAACAACTTAATTTCTTTTTTTTCTTTAATTTTTTAATTCTCCCATTTAGAAATCTATGAGTATATACAATGACAAACTCAAACAAATCCCAAGCAGCAACTGAATTTTTACTAATCACAGCTTTTTTCTTATTATTAATAATCCCTGCAGTTTTTTATTTTTATACATATGCTCAAGAAACTGCAACAGATGTTGAAATAAATAATGCAGAAAAAATAGGAAATGAAATTATATATAATGCTGAGGAGATATTTTATTTTATAAGACCTGCAAAAATAAAGATTCCTATTACACTCCCTCAAGGAATCAATAATATCAGTGTATCTTGTCATGATGAACAAAAAAGAGAAAATTGCAGACTTATTATCAACATATTTGAAAAGCCATTAACATTTCATTCAAAAGTTGAAATTAGTGGAAGTTTTGATGAAAAAGATTATGGTAAAGGTAGACATATAGTTGTTTTAGAAAAAATGCGTGATAATATAGGTGATTTTGTAAACATTACATTTCAATAATAAAATGAAAAATAAACAATCTCAAGTTTCTATGGAATTCATATTATTAATGACATTCATGCTACTTTTCTTTGTAATATTCTTAGCAATGGTTCAGCACAAGATGCAAGAGATTACATATGAAAAAGAATCTGAATTATTACAAGAAGTTGGTAATTATATTAAAAATGAAATAAGTTTAGCATACACTGCTTATGATGGTTATTATAGAGAATTTGAATTACCACCTTATATTGCAGAAAAATCTTATTCTATTAGAATAAAATCTAATAAAATAGATGATAGTAATAATAGACTTGATTTAGAACTAAGATTTGAAAACAGACCAAATATAGCTGTAGTAAGACTGCCTCCTTTAGAAATTTTGTCTGAAAAAATAAGACAAGACACTTTTATTATTCAACCTGGAAAAAACATAATTCAAAAAAGAAATGGAATAGTTACTCTTCAACCTTCTTCTTTTTAATTTTTTCTTGTAATTTCTTAGATTTTTCAATTGTTTTATTTTTAGTTAGATTCATCCATTTATTCATCAGATCTTTTGTATTACTAAAAACATTTCTTATTTTTACTCCATACTCACCAGTAACTTCATTAAAATCATGTAATGTATCTTTCCATTTTTCAAAATAAACAGTATGTTCAAGATCTACTTTATCAGGTGTTTTTGGTTCTTCATCAGCATATCCTATACTAATTATTGATTGAGGTCTAACATCAGCTGTCATTGAAAAGATATCTTTTATCTTTTCTTCATCAAAAGCACCAATCCAACAACTACCTAATCCTAATGCAGTTGCTGCTAATAACATATTTTGAGTAGCAGCTGCACAATTTTGAATATTATATAACTTATCAGCTCTTTCACCATACAAAGATTCAGCATATTTTGGTTCAGAACATACAATTATTAAAACTGGAGCACTACTTAACCATAATTGATTAACACATGCATTAGCTACTACTTCTTTATTATCTTTATTAGTAACTAAAATAAACTTCCAATTTTGAAGATTACCAGCACTAGGTGCTAATGATCCTGCTTCAAGAATATCCATTACTTTATCCCATTCAACTGGTTTATCTAGGTATTTTCTAATAGATCTTCTTTTATTAATACAATGAAATACTTCCATATTATTGTTTATAGAATAGTAGTTTATAAATTTTACTTATTCATTTATGTATTTCTTAATATCTTCATCCTTTTTCCATGTTTGAACAGCTTTTAAGAAATCAGAGCTTGCAAAATCAGGAAACAATTTCTTAGCAAAATAAATATCAGAATGAACACTTTCCCAAAGCAAAAATCCAAATAATTTGTTTTTTTCTCCAGTTTTGATTATTATATCTGGTGGTACAAAATAACTAGTATAAAGATTTTCTTTGATCATGTCTTTTGTTATTGATTCTGGATCAAGTTTATTTGCTTTGATTTTCATTGCAATTAATTTACATGAATCAACTAATTCATCTCTTCCAGAATAATTTATACAGAAATTAATAAAATAATTATCATAATCTTTTGTTTCAGATATTAATCTTTTAATAGGCTCTATTAATTCATTAGGAAGATCATACCATTTACCAAAAACAGATATTTTTATTTGATTTTCACGCACAAAATTACTTCTTAATAAGTAATTCATTAATTCAATAGTAGTATTTATCAAATCTTGATTATCTTTTCTAAACTTAGGCATATGATATATGGTAAGAATTCTTATTTTATTTTCTATTATTACATTAAATATCTCTTTTAATTGATTAAATGATTTTATATAAGCTTCTTGTATTGTTTTTTTATTTTCTTTTGCCCACTTTGGTATACCATTTATAGTTAAAGCTATATGTAATGGAACATTTTCCAATCTTTTTTTGCCCCAATCAATTTTCAGTATTCCTTTTACTGTATCTAAAACCATTATGAATTTAATCCCCTTTAAACCTTTTATTACTCTCAAATGATAAGAAAGTTTATAAAGTTTTTGATAATTTTAAATAATATATGAAATATTTTGAAGAACTTAAAAAACTAGAATTACCAAAAGATATGTTCGCTGTATTTGGGTCAGGACCATTAGCTATTAGAGGATTAAGAGAAAATAAAGATATTGATTTAATAGTAAAAAAAGAATTATGTAATAAATTAATTAAAGAACATGAAGTTAAAGATTCAAATGGTGAATGTATATCAATTGGTAATGTAGATATATTCAAGAATTGGAAGCCATGGTTTGATGATATTGATTTATTAATAGAAGATTCTGATATTTTTGACGAAATTAGATTTGTTAAATTAAAATATGTTTTAGAATTTAAAAAATCAAGAAACAAAGAAAAAGATCAAAAAGATGTTGAATTGATTAAGGAGTTTTTGAAAAAAGATGATTAATACAATATTATACACACTAACATTCATAATACTTTTTATAGGTTCATACACAGACTTTAAAAAAAGAGAAGTAGCTGATACAATTAATTGGGGATTTTTATTCATTGTTTTAGGAATTAGAGGGATTTATTCAATAAATATTTCTGATTATTGGTATTTTATTGATGGAATTGTTGGTGGTTTAATATTCTTTGCAATAGCATGTATTATGTTTTATACTGGTCAATGGGGTGGTGGAGATAGTAAAATGTTGATTGGTCTTGGAACAGTATTTGGTTTTTCAATTTTTGATTGGAGAAATGTTTATATTATTGAAAAGTTACCTTTGATTGAAATATTTTTAATAAATGTTTTAATTATAGGTGGAATTTATGGATTAATTTATTCTATTGTACTTGCTATTAAACATTGGCACAAGTTTAAACAAAGGTTTGTATTTCATTTTAAAAAGAAAAATATTGTTATTCTAAGAATCATTATACTTGTATCTTGTATTTTATTATTAATATTTACATTTTTTATAGAATTTTCTATGTTAAAAGCTTTGATTTATGCTCTTATTATTTTCTTGATCTTATCAATTTATTTTTATTTGTTTTCAAAAGCAGTAGAAGAATCTTGTATGCATAAATCTGTTACAGTTGATCAATTAACTGAAGGTGAATGGATAGTTAATGATATTGTTTTTGATGGAAAAAGAATAACTGGCCCAAAAGATTTAGGTATTGATATAAAACAAATTAAAGAATTAAAAAGATTGGAGAAGTTAGGTAAAGTTGATAAGATTTTAATTAAAGTTGGAATTCCATTTGTACCTAGTTTTTTATTAGCTTTTTTAGTTACTATTTTGTTTGGGAATTGGTTTGTTTATTTTATTTAAGGAACATGCCTTACTTGCTTTAACCTATAATCTTCTTCATCAGCTTCTAAAGAATCAGTTTTCTCTTCTTCAATAATTTCTGGTGTTTTTTCAGTTGTTTCTTTACCAATAAAATCAGTTTCATCTTTTAATCTTTTAACAATATCATCAAGTTCTGCTTGATTTGCTTGAGAACGTTGAAAATTAAAATCAATTCCATCATTTTCTTTTCTTGGAATAACATTTATTGTAAAGTGTGCCCATTCTTGTCCAGCTGCTACTCCATTATTAACAGTAATATTTGTTCCTTGCATTCCTAATGATTCAAATATTAATGTTGATGCTTTGTTTGCAACAAAGAAAAGATATCCAATAAGATCGTCTGGTATTTGTTCCATTATTTGAAAATGTTCTCTTGGAATTACTAATAAATGTCCTTTTGCTGCTGGTTCTGGAGCTAGCATAATTATTGCAAGATTATCTTCATAGATAATGTTTGCATCCCTTTGTTTTATTTTTTCACAATATGGACAGCTCATATCGAAAACCTCCTGTAGGTTTTTGATGCTCAAAATTCCATTTTGTCCTATGGAATTTTGTTGTTTTAACTAAATAGGCCAGCTATTTGGTCTAAGTTAACTCCTTTTTTTTTTTGATCATCATTATCATCAGATTCTTTTTCTTCTTCTTCATCATCTGAATCTTCTTTAGATTTTTCTCCTACTTCTTCATCTGCATTTTCTTCAAATTCTTTACCACCTTGTTCAACTACTTCTGCAATTGCATCAAGATTAACTTTTGGTTCAATTATTTCAACATCTTCACCTTTAATCTTTTTAATAATAGCATCAACATCTTTTCCTTCAAATAAAGTCTTTAATTGTTGGTTTGTAGAAAGAAGTTGTTTAAACTGTTCAGAATTTGTAGTAATCACTTGTTTAAGTTGTGGATTAGATTCAATCATTTTAATCAATTGTTCTTCA
>CAYWFN010000005.1:11188-13037 GCA_964457715.1 uncultured Methanosarcinales archaeon
GGATTTGAGGTTGAGGTTGAGGGTGAACCTCAACTTTAGGAACTTCAACTTTTGGTGGTTCTCTGCCAGGAATAGGATTTTTCATTAATTTATCTCTTAACATTATGTTTATATTATTTTTAAGAGAGGGTAATATATCATCAGTTTCTTTTATTTTAGCTTTAGGTAAATTAAAATTAGTTATTGCATCACCTTCGTCTCTAGGAATAATAAAAGCCATAAAATGATATGCAGTTTGACCAGCAATACCACCATTTGCAATGAAAATATTTGTTCCTTGACAGGGAATTTTTTTTAAACAAGCTTGAGAAATATGTTTTATTATTTTGAATAAATGATTTAAAGTTTCTTCAGGAATTAAAGGCATTATAGGGTAATGTTCTTTAGGCATTACTAATACATGACCTTTTGCAATGGGATTAATATCTAATATTGCAAGAACTTTATCATCTTCATAAATTGTTTTACTTGGTATTTTTCCTGCAACAATCTGACAAAATGGACATTTTTGTTTTTGTAATTCCATTATTTGTTCAGGACTCATATTACTTGTATCAACTGTTTCAGGCATAATGTTAATTTATGTGGAAGTAGTATTTAAAGTTTGCTTAATATCTTCTAACAACTATATTGAACTTTAGAACAACAATTTTTTTAAATAATTTAGAATTCCCACTATTTATGTCTATACAACAAGATTTAGATGTGAATATTCTTTTAGAAGATTTAGTTTATGCTGTTGATGAGTTTATGGGGCGTCGTACTCATTACACCCGAATTACAAAATCTGGTTTATTTATTAAAAAAGAATCTTTGAGTGATGTTGTTTCTTCATTTAATAGATATTTTAAAAAACATCATGGAGGTACTTTAGATGAAATATTAGTAAGAGAACAACTTTTATTATTATCAGAGCGAGAACTTCATTATTTAGCTGAACCTCAGAGATGTATGGTGGGATATTTAATTCCTACGCCTATTCCTAAAACAAATATGAATAAACTTAGAACCACTCCTGGACATTTATCCTCTTGTAGGGATAATTTAGTAATTGATGATCCTTTGTTTAAAAAGAATGCTCATATTAAAATCATGCTTAAAAATAATCTTGTAGCTTTATTTAGAGTTAGGAACACTACTTATTCTATTACTAATCATGCTTTTAATATATTTATTGAAAGAGTAAGGAAATTAAATCTTGAGATAAATAATAGAAAATATGATGTAAAATATAAAAGAAATTGTTTAAATTTTTTATATCAACTATTTAAACAATCTAAGCCGATGTTAAGAAAGAATGCTGCTTTACAAATAATTAAATTTGATTTTAAAGAAGCAATTTATTATAATCATGATGATTGGATTTTTGTTGTAGGTAAAAAAAATAATTATTTATTAACTTGTTATCCTAAAGAAAAGAAATTAATAGAAAAGTTATATAAACCTTCTAATTAACAAAATCTTTTAAGCAAAAACAGAAAAATAAAACTTTTTCTTTAAAAAATTACAAAAATTAACAAAAAATAGAAAAAAAAGTAAAAAAATCTAAATTTTTCCTAAAAAATTGCTTTTTTTTCTCAAAATCATAAAAATTTTCAAAAAACGGTCAATTTTTCTCGTCGATAAAAAAAGTTCTAAAAAAAATAAAAAAAACAGAAAAAAATGTAAAAAAAATGAAAAAAATAAAAAAATCTCTCGTCGAGAAAATTTAAAAAAGAGAACCTTTATAAATGATTTTTACAAAAATATATATAAAGAATTAAAAAAACAAAAAAAAGGTTGATATATTAAATGAAAGAACAAAAAGAGGTTGCACAATTAGCGTCTAATGAAGAGTTTGAAGTTGTTA
>CAYWFN010000006.1:0-12817 GCA_964457715.1 uncultured Methanosarcinales archaeon
TTATTAGAAGATATTCAACCAGGATTTTTAGTAGAAAGACATTTAATGGATGGAGATATAGCATTATTCAATAGACAACCTTCATTACATAGAATGTCTATGATGTGCCATCGTATAAAAGTTCTCCCTTATAAAACATTTAGACTTAATCCAGCAGTTTGTTATCCATATAATGCAGATTTTGATGGAGATGAGATGAATTTACATGTTCCACAAACTGAAGAAGCAAGAGCTGAAGCTGAAATTCTTATGTTAGTAGAGAATCAAATAGTTTCTCCTGCATATGGATTAAGTATTATTGGTTGTTTATTTGATTCTGTATCTGGTGTGTATTTATTAACACAAGATTTAGAATTTCCTAGGAAAAAAGCAGTAGACATTCTTTACCAATCTGGAGTAGATGATTTTTCTAAATTATCAAGTAAACAAACTATAGCTGGAAAAGAAATGTTTTCAATTTTATTACCTAATGATTTTTCATTTGAAGCAATGGCTTTAAAAAATAAAAAAGTTAAAATCACAAATGGTCAACTAGTTGAAGGTGTTGTTGATAATGTTATAGTTGGTAGAGGATCTGGTTTAATATTTAGAAGTATTCATAGAAAATATGGTGTTGAAAAAACTGTAGATGTATTAATGAAAGTTTTCAAATTAGGAATAGAGATATTAAGATCAGAAGGATTAACAACTTCAATTTCTGATACAGATATTCCTGAAACTGCAAGAAATAAGATTGCTGAGTCATTGGAAAATGCATATAAAGATGTTAATACTTATATAGCTGATTGGCAACAAGAAAAACTTTCTGCTTTCCCTGGAAGATCAATAAGAGAAACTTTGGAATTAATGATACTTCAAAGATTGAATCAATCTACTAATGAAATTGGGAAAATTGTTCTTAATCATGCTGACAAAAAATCAGGTACATTTATTATGGCAGATTCAGGTGCACGTGGTAAGCTTGTTAATTTAGCTGCAATGGCTGGAATCATTGGTCAGCAAGCTTTAAAAGGTAAGAGAGTTGAAAGAGGTTATCTTTACAGAGCTTTACCTTTATTTAAAAAACATGATATCTCACCTGAAGCTCATGGTTTTATTAAATCTTGTTATAAATCAGGCATGTTACCAAGAGAATTTTTCTTTGGTACTATGACTGGTAGAGATAGTTTAATGGATGTAGCACTTAGAACTCCTAAGTCAGGTTATTTATATAGAAGATTAGCAAATGCAATGCAAGATCTTCGTGTAGAATATGATGGTACAGTAAGGGATGCATCTGGTAAAATAATTCAATTTGAGTATGGTGAAGATAATATTGATGTATCTAAATCAGAAGATGGAATATTAAATGTTGAGAATGTTACATAATAATGGTTGGTGAAAATGGCAATACCTAAAAAATATAAAGATCAATTACCTGAAAAAGTAATAAAAGATATTGAAGAAAAGTTAGGTAAAAAGATTTCTGAAACTAAATTAAAAAAGATTATAGAAGCATATAAAAGTGTTAAAGTTGAACCAGGTGAATCTGTTGGTTTAGTTAGTGCTGAATCATTAGGAGAACCAGGTACACAAATGACTCTAGATACAAAACACTTTGCAGGTTTTTCAGAAATGGATATAAGTTCAGGTTTACCAAGAGTTATAGAAGTTTTTGATGGAAGAAAAAAGATTAAAACACCTACAATGACTATATTTCTTAAATCTCCTTATAATAAAGGAAAAGATATTAAAAAAATTGCTTTATCAATAAAAGAATTAGTATTACAAGATATTTCTTCAGAATTTTTATTAAGCATAGCTGATTCTGTTATAGAAGTTGTATTAGATCCAATTAAACTTAAAGAATTTCATCTTAAATCCTCTGATGTTGCAAAAATAGTAAAAAAATCAACAAAAGGAATTAATATTAAGTTAAAAGATGATAAATTGATTCTTAATGTTAAAACTAAAGATGAGAGTTTGAATTTTATTTATAAAATAAAAGAGAAGTTAAAGACTGTGTATATAAGTGGAATTAAGAAAGTTTCTCAGGTTTTGCCTGTTAAACAAGGAGATGAATATATAATAAAGACTGGTGGTACTAATTTAGTAGGGGTTTTAGGATTGAGTTTTGTTGATACTGAGAGAACTTTTTCAAATGACATATATGAAGTAGCTGAAGTTCTAGGAATTGAAGCTGCAAGACAATTAGTAATGAATGAAACTTCAAAAGTTTTTGAAAGTCAAGGAATCAATGTTAATATTAGACACTTCATGTTAGTTTCAGATACAATGACTCATTCAGGTAAGATCAAAGGAATAACTAGGTATGGTATTGTAAGTGAAAAAGCAAGTGTTTTAGCAAGAGCATCTTTTGAGACCCCTATAAAACACATAATTGGTGCTTCTTTACTTGGGGAAGTAGATAAATTAAATTCAGTTATTGAAAATGTAATGCTTAATCAACCAGTTCCTGTTGGTACAGGTCTTCCTGGTTTAATTACAAAGATTAAGTGAGGTTGAAGAATATGGCTAAAAATGTTGTTATTGATAAAGATATAGAAGAAATAAAAAATGCTTTGAAAATGAATACTTTGATAATTGGTACAGATAGAACCATTAAAATGATTAAGCAAGGAAAAATAGAAAAGGTGTTTGTAACAACAAGTTGCCCTGAAAATATTTTACAAGATTTAGAACATTATGAAAAAATTGTAAAATTTAAATTAATTAAATTAGATTATCCTAATACTGAATTAGGTGTTTTTTGTAAAAAGCAGTATTCTATTTCTGTTGTTAGCATAGCCAAAGGTGCATAAGTTGATAAAGATTAAGTTCAGTGCAGATGTTATAAAGTTTATCTCAATGTTTGAAACCTTGACAAGAGCTAAAGTAAAAGATTGTTTATTTGTTGATGAAGTTGTATTTTTTATAGTACAACCAGGCCAGATTGGCAAAGCAATAGGTAAAAAAGGTATTAATATTAAAAGATTAAAGTCTTTTATGAAAAATAAAGAATTTAGAATAGTTGAATTCAATCCTGGTGTTACAGAATTTGTTAAGAATTTATTTTATCCTATTTTAATTAAAAATATAGAACTAAAAGAAGATGTTATTGAAGTTAGTCCACCAGATCTTAAATCAAGAGGATTGATAATTGGTAGAGGTGGGCAGAATTTAAGAAATTATGAAGCAATTGTTAATAGATATTTTAATATCAGGGAGATAAAGGTTGTGAGTTAAAACATAACATTTATAAATAAAATAGAGTTTTTGGTATAATAATATGGGAAGTAAATCACGTGGACTAAATGCTGCAAAGAAATTAAAGAAAAGACGAATTAAATCTAGGTATCTTGATAAAGATTATATGAAAAAAGTAAAAGGATTGAAAAAGATATCAGATCCTTTAGAAGGAAGTTCTCAAGCAAAAGGTATAGTTTTAGAAAAAGTTCAAATAGAAGCAAAGCAGCCAAATTCTGCAATGAGAAAGTGCTGCAGAGTTCAGCTTATTAAAAATGGTAAACAAATAACAGCTTTTATGCCTGGTGATGGTGCTCAAAAATTAATTGATGAGCATGATGAAGTTATGGTAGAATGTATTGGTGGAAAAAAAGGAAGAGCAAAAGGAGACATTCCTGGTGTAAGATGGCACGTTATTAAAGTTAATGATCAATCATTAAAAGACCTAAGAATGGGTAAATTAGAAAAAGCAAGAAAATAAAATAATTAATAAAGTAAAATAAAAATGACTGAGATAAAAGCATTCAATAAATGGGATACAAGTGGAATTGAAATTGTAGATCCTGGAATTAAACCTTATGTTGGTTTAGAACCTAAGATAGTTCCAAGAACAAATGCAAGACACATAGGTAATAGGTTCCATAAATCAAAATTATTTATAATTGAACGTTTGATTAATAAAGTAATGGTTCCTGGTCATAAAGGTAAAGATCATTTTAAATCATCTGGAAGGATCACAGGAAAAGCTCATACTGCTTATAATATTGTTGAAAAAGCTTTTACAATAATAGCAATGCGTACAAAAGAAAATCCTATAAAAGTTTTTGTTAAAGCAATTGAAAATGGTGCTCCTAGGGAAGAAATAATTACTATTGAATATGGTGGAGCAAGATATCCTAAAGCAGTTGAAGTTGCACCACAAAGAAGAATAGATCTTGTTTTAACATATATAACACAAGGTTCTTATCAAAAATCTTTTAATACAAAAAAATCAATTGAAGAATGTTTAGCAGAAGAAATTATTAATGCTTATAAATTAAGTTCTAATTCAGCAATTATTTCTAAAAAAAATGAATTAGAAAGACAAGCAGATTCTAGCAGATAAAGTTCTAGTAAATACTGGTTCATTATTAATTCTACAAACTAATTACAAAAGATTTTTATATATATATTATATAATTTATATTAATGAAAAAATGAGTGTTTATTTTGATTTTTTTTTTATTGATTATTCTAGGTTGTTTTATAGTTATTGCTGAAACTGATCCTTCAATATCGGTTGTAATATTTGATGAAAATACTACTGAAGAACCATATGTAACAAAAGCATTAAATCATAATATTACATTATTTGTTGAACCTGTTAGTGTTTGTAGGATTGCTGAAGAAAATGCAAGTTTTTATGATATGGTAAAATATGTTGATTGTACTGGAATATCTTTTATAAAATGTAAGTTTTCAGAAAAATCTAATCGGACAGTGTTTGATGAAGATAATCCAAATGGTGATTATGCTTTATTTGTTTCTTGTAGAGATGGAAATGAAGCTGAGAATAGCATAATAATTAATTATACTATTGCTGTTCCAGTTCCTGACATAATTTCGCCAACAATTTCTAATGTCAGAATAGAGGAAATTACTAATCAAAGTGCAATCATTAAATGGACTACTGATGAAAGTACTAATTCAAGATTAGATTATAATAAAAATATTTCTAAATTTGAGTTGTATAAATTTTCTGAGGAATTTGTAATTAATCATTTGAGTAATTTAACAGGATTAGTCTCAAATACCACTTATTATTTTAATGTAACTAGTTGTGATTCAAGTGAGAATTGTAATTTAAGTTCTGGTTTTAGTTTTAAAACTAAAGAAACAAAAATCTTTGTTGATAATGAAGCTCCAGTTATTTATAATCATGAAGGAAAAGTTGATAATAATGTAAGTATGATTGATTTGAAATGGAAAACTGATGAGCCCGCTAAAACTATTATTTATTATGGATATGATAAGTATGTTTTGAATTATACAGTGTTTGAAGAAAATTATTCCCTTATTCATGAATTAAATTTAACTGAGTTTGAAAATCTTTCTGATTTTTATTATAAAATGAATATTTCAGATAAATATAATAATACAATTGAAACAATAGTATATCATATTTCTTTATTTGCAAGTGTTTGTACTCCTAGTTGGGAGTGTGGAAACTGGTCTGAATGTGAAGATGGGGAACAAGGAAGAGAATGCATAGATAACAATAAATGTGGTACACAGAACGATAAACCTAATGTAGAAAAAGAATGTGTTGGTGAATGTGAAAATAATAATGATTGTAATTCTAGTGAAATGTGTGATAATGGAAAATGTGTTATTGCTGAATGTAGTAGTGATGAAGATTGTAAAGATAATAAGGAATGTGATAAAAGAAAATGTATTGAAAAACAAATAGAATGTACTACAGATGAAGATTGTGAACAAGGTGAAACATGTTATGAATCTGAGTGCAGAATTATTGATGAAAAAGAAAAGATTTCAACAACTTGGGTAATTATTTGGGCTTCTACAATACTTGTTGTTGGTTTAATTGTTGGAGTAATAACTTTGTATGCACAAGGTAAAATACCTAAGATGAATTTTTTAAAAGAACTGTTCGGGCCATTATTTTCTAAATCTAAGAAAAAACAAGTATCTAAACATCAAAAATTAGATCCTTTAAAATCTTATATTGATCAAATGAAGAAAGCTGGTTATTCAGATGATCAGATATATCATAATCTTTTAAGATATGGGTATACACCTGATCAAATTAGCAAGTATTTTTAAATTATTAAAAAAATTAAATAGAAAAATAAAGAATTATTCTTCATCCTCTTCTTCATCACTTTCCCTTCTAATAACCTTAACTGCATCCATACTAACTGTTATTGGAATTGGTACTGCTGATTCTAGTAATTCAACAACAACTTCCTCTTTTGTTTTATCTATTCTAGTAACTTTTGCATTTTCACGTTTGAATGGACCAGAGATTATTTCTACAATATCATATTTCTTTATATTAACTTCTCTTTTAACTTGCTCTAACATATGCTCAATTTCTTTATAATCAATTGAATTTGGTAATATCCCTCTTGCATATGGTACATTAAATGCTGCTTGTTCTGCATCTGACTTTGTTTTGGCCTCTAGAAAAATATATCCTCTCATACCATGAGGTCGAATTATTGAATACACCCCTAATTTTTTTCTTGTGACATTTGAACTAACAAAATCCATTACTTGATCTTCTCTATTTGCAGTTGTTCTTAAAGCAAAGATTATTGGTTCTTGTTCTGACATACTCAAGTGCCTCCTATTTTCTTGTTTAAATGTTTATTGATTGAATGAATGTTGCAAATATCTTTACTAAAAATCCAATTAATCCAATCAAGACTATTCCTAGTCCTGCAACTTTCATTATTGTTTTGAACTCTGTTGAAGAAGGTTTTTTAGTTACAACTAAAACTCTCTTACATTCAGTACAAAATCTTTTAAATTTGGTTAATACTTTCATTTTTCTTATTTAATTTATTCAACGAACTCAATTCCTAGTTCTGATTCAATTTCTTTTTTTCTTTTTACTATTTGGATAGATTCTGGCTCTTCTTCTTTGCCAAATATTTGAGCTGATCTTACTCCTGTTATTATTAACATTGCTCTTATTGTTTTTTCAAGGTCTTCGTAAATCTGTGCTCCCCATATGATCTTTGCATCATCATCAAGTCTTCTTGACACAGTTTCAACAACATTTTTTGCTTCTTCTAATGTCATATCAGGGCCACCAGCAACATTGATTAATGCACCAGTTGCACCACTTATGTCAACATCTAATAACGGATTTTCTATTGCTTTTTCGACAGCTTCCATTGCTCTGTTTTCAGTGTCAGCTTCTCCAACTCCTATAAGAGCAACTCCACCATCACCCATTACTGTTCTTATGTCTGCAAAGTCAAGGTTTACTAAACCTGCTTTTGTTACTAATTCTGCTATACCTTTAACAGCATTTGTTAATATTTCATCAGCAACTTTGAATGCTGTATGCAATGGTAAGTCTGGAGCAAGTTCAAGTAATTTATCATTAGGTATTACTATTAATGTATCAACACTTTTTTCAAGTTTTTCTAAACCATATATTGCATTTTCATATCTTCTGTGGCCTTCCATATTAAATGGCATAGTTACAATCCCTACAGTTAGTGCACCCATTTTTTGCGATAATTCAGCAACAATTGGTGCTGATCCTGTACCAGTACCACCACCTAAACCACAAGTGACAAAATTCATGTCTGCTCCTGCAATAGCATCTTTTATTTCTCTTTCACTTTCGCGTGCAGCTTCTTCACCTTTTTTTGGTATTGATCCTGCACCTAATCCTTTAGTTGTTTCTCTTCCAACTAATATTTTTTTCTTTGCTACTGTATATAATAAATCTTGTGCATCTGTGTTAATAGCTATTGTATCTGTTCCTTTGATACCAACTTCGTTTATTCTATTTAATGTATTATTACCTGCTCCACCACAACCAACAACTTTTATTTTTGCTTTTTGAATCGAAAGCAATGATTCAAGTTCAGCATCAACATCTTGCTGCTTTAGTTCTTGTGATGTTTGTGGTAAGGGTTCTTCGAAATTAAATTCCTCAGTTAATATATCTGTGTCGTCGACCTCTTTTTTTATTTCCTGTGCAGCTTTAATAAATGTTTCCACTTCAATCACCCCTTACTTTTTGCTACAAAAGTAATCATTAGATAATATACTTTATAAATGTTTTTATTGTTTTTTTTCAATTTGTTTTAATTCTTCGAATTCAACTTTGCTTATTTTGTCAATTATAGTAGTTATTTTTTGATTAATTTTATCTTGCATATCTTTTATTGTGTTTAATTGTTCTTTTTTAACAATAATTTTTGCTGTGCTTTCTTTAATTTCTATATTTTCTGGTTTGAATCCAAATTCTAATTGTATGAATGATTCTATTTTTTGTTTATCATCTGTGATTAATTTATTGATCTTAACATTGTAAATTAAATCTCTGCTTGCTAATGGATGATTAAAATCAACAATAATCCTTCCACCAGTAACAGTTCTTATTGTCCCAACTAAGCCATCCATATTAACTTGTAAACCGGGCATTGGTTGAATATTTTGTTTTCTAAATACAGATGCAGGAACCATTTTTAATAATTTAGCACTTTTTTTGCCAAATGCTTGTTCTGCTTGTATTTCAAATGTATATTCTTTATTTATTTCTTTACCAATAATTTGTTTATCTAAACCTTTTATTAATTGTCCTTGACCAACACAAATAATAATTGGTTTGTATGTCATTTGTTCATTGTAAATATTATTATTTTTTGCTATTTCTATATCTGTTGTATCAAAGATTACATTCTCATCTTTTGTTTTACCTGTGTATTCGATTTCTATGAAATCTTTTTCTTTTATCATATTCTTTGCCTCTTAATTCTAACTCTTTTAATATAAAAAGAAGTTATGTTTGTTGGTGACTATTAATATATATATAAATGTATCGTAAAATTTCAAATATTACTATATAACTTCAAAATAAAACACTACTCTAGGGTTACAATAAAAGCGAAACCTTTATAAACTGTTTTTTGTTTCTATGTATAGAGAGGTGGTTTGATGGGGATTGAATTAAATTGTTTACAAAATATAGAAAATTATTATATGCATTGCCTTTAACAATTGCTTTAGTTTTTAATTCTATTAGTGTTAAAGCTGGGGATTCTGAAAGACAGAGACAATTACAACAAAAGCATGATGAGTTGTTGTGTAAAATTCAACAAACAACAATATATGATATTGATAATTATGCAAGATTTGTAAATTATCATAATAAGATTGGAACTAATTTTCCAAATCAAGTTCCTATTTCTGAATTAGATAATAAAACAGATGAATTAGTTTTAGAAATGTTTGTTAATGATTATTTAGAACAAAAACAATATTATAAAAATAGAAAACAAAAAAAACTTGTAGATGAGTCTGAAAAACGATTTGGAAATAATTGGAGCATTGGAAGTCATAAAGGTCCTGTTTTAAAAGCTTATTCTACTAAAGATCTCAAAAAATCAATTTCTGAATTATGTGATTTAGAGATTCCTGAAATAAGATATCACAATGTTGTATTAGTATCACAAGATCATACATTAGAACAATTGCTTGGTATGAAAAAAGAAACAAAAATATATGAAATTAGTGCATTACATTTAAGAGATTATCTTAATAAAATCTCTGAATTAAGAAATAATGATACTTTATTACCACAATCTGATACACAAATTAGTACATCAGTTAAAGAATTTTTTATGTCATGGACTGGTAAAGGTAACTTGGGTGAACAAAAAAATATAATAAGTGTTACTCAATATGAAAAAGGATACACACTTGGATTACAACCACTACCTACAAGTAAAAGAAGTAAAAAGGACCATAAAACAATGATCCTAGTTTCTGCAGGTGATTTGTCTAAACTAAGTTTAGCAATAAAGTGTATTAAAGATGTTGATCCAGAACCTTTTGCACAAATTCCAACTAAATTTGAAAGATTTAGAAATACTGTCTATGGGTTACTAGGAGCAAAAGTTATTAATTGGTTTATGAGAAAAAATTAGTTTATGCTTGTAATTCTACTTTACTTTCTTCTTCTATCATGCCTTGTTTCTTAGCAAGTTCAACTTCAATCTCACCAAAATGTTGTTCTTGATTAAGATCAATCTTTCTTTGATTTGTTAGGTGAAGAAGTGGTATGAATGTGAATACTTTATCTTCTTTTGTTGGTTCTTTAGGTAATAATTCTGAGAATTGTAATTTACTTTTACCTTTGGAAGCTTTTAAGAAGAATGTTTTAACTCTTCCATATACATCTCTAATTACTTGTGTTATATCTATTTTTCTTTCTGGAAGATCAATATCTGGTTCATTTGAGGTATATCTAGTTACTCTTCTTTTTTTAACTTCCATTGCTTGTTCTAAAGAGTCTATAAGGTCATAGATTGAAACTTTTCTTTTTCTTGGTTGTGGTGTTCTTGGAATTAATTTTAATATTTCTTCAACAGATTTATGAGCATGTTGTTTAAAAAAGTCATTCCATTCTTGGAAAAATTCCATATCATATTCTGGAGCATCCATTGATGCAAATAAAGCATCTAAATCATCTAAATCTTTACCTACTAATCTTCTAGATTTAATTCTTAACAAGATTGCTGCTGCTAATACTACTTTTCCACTTAATCTGAAATCTAGTTCTTTTAATTGTTTTAGCATATTTAAGTATTTTTTTGTTAATAAAGAAACATCAATATTCCAAGGGTCCATTTTATTTGTTTTAACTAAGTCATATAAAATAGTCTGCCATGTAATCTCTTCTTCATTCATCAACATGTCAAATATTTTGTCTTGCATTGTAATGATTAATTATAGAAAGTATATAAAGTTTACTTAACAAATTGTATTATTATTTCTTCCTACACACATAAAACTGTTTTGGGTATTGAAAATTAAATAAATTACTTGGAATACTCATGTTAAGAATCTCGAAATTATTTTGTTTTATATCTTGGGAACAAACTAAGCTCCTTGAATAAGGTGCATGAATAAATAATCCATCTTGTTTTACAGAATTTGATATTATTGGTAAAGCTTTTTCAGCATAGTCTCTTTTAACAACATTTGCTGATAAAACTCCAGGATCAATCAGACAATCAACTTTTATGTCAAGATCTTCAATTGTTCCTTGTTTAACTTTTCTATTGTATCTTTTTGCAGTTTCAATATTTGTTTTATTAGGCTCTAAGCCGATTGCTTTATAACCTTCTTCTTCTAAAAAATTTAAGAAAATTCCTACACCACAACCAACAACCATTATAGTTTTTCCTGGTTCAATGTTTGTTTTGACTGTTTGCATAATCAATTCATAGATTGTCATGTGTTCAGGCCCTCTTAGTAAAGGGTTCCAGCTGTTCCAAAATTCATCCTTAAAAATAGGAAAAAAGTGGGTGTTCATTGCAATATACTCTACTTGATTACCATCTAATTTAGAAATCTGGTTTATTTCATCCTGAGTTATTGGTTCTAATGTTTCTTTGTACTTTGCAAGAGGAGTAAGTCTATAAACCGGAGTAATGTGGTTTTCATATTCTGTTGTAAAGATTATGCAATCATCTAAAATTAATTTACCTAAAGCATCAGGAATTGCAGTATCAATATCAATGTCTTCATCAAGTTCATGTTGTATACAAAAATCATATAATTTTTGATCAATTGATTGCATATTCTAAAATTCCTTTTGGTATTTGAGATTTTAAAGGTTCAAGCATTTTGTCAGCTTGAGCTAGTTTTGTGTTTATATGTGTGTACATATTGGTTATCAGATTATCAATTCCTACAGGTGTTGGTATTGTTTGATCTAAACCTTTTTGTGATTTTCTTACTTCTTTTACAAAGTCTTTGTGTGATCTTATTACAGGTTTAATATATTTCCAATGAATTGTTCTTGCTTTACATAAGATTATTGCAATTTGTTCTAGGTATTCAATGTTTTGATTAAAGAAGTCTGATACTTCTTTTTCATGTTTCATTGCTGCTTGTATTCTTTCTAGTGTTGGGTTCTTTATGTAAATTAGAGGTTTGTGTGTTGTTAAATGCTCTACTTTTATTGTTGTATCATTTTCAATTGTAGTATTTTTATTATAAAATAAAGATGCTAACATAGTTGCAATTAGTTCTGGATTATAATGGTGGCTTCCTTCTTTTGGATGTGGAATCCATGTATCAAAATAAACTTTACCACAGAAACTTCCTTTATCAATTGTTGGTCTTCTTAATAGTGTTTTGTTTAATTTTGGAAAATATTCCTCAGGACTGTTAATTTTCATATCAATTCCTGCTATAGGTTGGTTTGATTTCCCATGTCTCAAAACTACACTTCCTTTTTTTTCCATGCCCATGTTATATGGTCCTTGAGCATGAAATTCAGCAGAATAAAATTCATTAGTTACATATCCTGGAAGTGTTGCTTGAATAAGAGCAAAAACTAAAGCAGTAGTGTCTTTATTATTTATAGAAGGACCCCATAAATGAATTTTATCACTATTTAACATTCTTAACATCCTTTTTTTATACTGTCTCATACTTTCTTTATCATATGGTATTTTAACTGGTTTATTAAATTTGAATTCAATTGTTTCATCTACTTCTTTAAAATCAATTTTAAAATTATTTGGTAATTCTACTTTTTGTGGTTTAACTAATACATCTGCCATAGATATCTCCTCCTTAGTTTAATTATTAGATGGGGTATTTACTATATTTATAAGTATTACTAATATAGAGAATAATGAATGCGGCAGCAGGGACTTTCGATGAATGGCCAGTATTTGAATTGTGCATAAAATACACGTTGACCAAAATTTGAGCCACATTTCGAACCCTGATTACCACCGGTCTGCAATAATTGGCCGGGTAGTGTCCTTAATGGCAACCCTTATTTTCTGTGTGGCACTACGCGAGCACCGCGAGCGCATGTCTCACT
>CAYWFN010000007.1:0-12693 GCA_964457715.1 uncultured Methanosarcinales archaeon
AAACAAAAATTACTATCTATAGCTAATATTATTCAAATTTTTTAGGTATGATATAATGAAAATATGTGTAATAGGAGATGCAGGATCAGTTCATATACCAAGATGGGCTAAATGGTTCTCAAAGAAACATGAAGTTCATGTAATTACTGAGAGAAATAATAAAATTGATGGTGTTAAAGTACATTATATTCCTTATAAATATATTTTCCCGCAATTTATTACAAATGCCTTTAAAGTGAGAAAATTAGTAAGAAAAATCAAACCTGATATTGTTCATGCACATTCTGTAACTGTCGCTGGATTTTGGGGTTCTGTTTCAGGCTGGCACCCATTTATTATTAGTCCTTGGGGTAGTGATATAGTTTTAGATGTAAAAAATCCTATGTTTTATTTTATTGTTAGGATTTCTTTAACTATGGCAGACTTTTTAACATATACTGATAAGCTAATGCTTCAAAGATTAAATAAACTTTCTTTAAAAAAAAAACATAATTTTGTATTATTAAAATGGGGTGTTGATATAACAAAGTTTAAACCAAAAAAACAAAAACATAGTTCTTTGATTGTTATTTCTATTAGAAATATGCAATCAAAATATAAACTAGGTATATTATTAAATATAATCCCAGATATAAAGAAATTATTTCCTAAAACAAGATTTAAAATAAAGGATTCTAAAGGATTAAGAAAATACATTAAAAGTCATCCAAATATTAAAAAATTAATAGAAATTTTTCCAACACAACCAAATGACAAAATGCCAAGAATTTTAAATTCAGGAGACATTTTTGTAGATACATTAATACAAAAAACAACAGGAACAGGTATTGGAACTGGTAATTTAGAAGCAATGAGTTGTGGCTTAGTTGTAATACTTCCAAACAATTCTGCTATGAAACAATATTTTAAACATAATATCCATTGTTGTTTATATTCATCAGAATCAGATTTAAAAAAACAACTTTTAAAATTATTATCTAATATAAAATTAAGAAAAAAACTTTCTAAAAATAGTAGAAAATACATTGTAAAAAATTTTTGTTTAGATAATGAGTATGGAAGAATTGATCAATTTTATTCTCAAATTCTAAAAAGTAAATCATTAGATAATAAATAGAATATTTAGTCTTTATATCATTTTAATTTAATTATTTCATTTTTTTCTCCAGATTTAAGTATTGCAAGTGAAACTTCTAAAGCTTTTAATCCTTCCTCAGGTTTAACTAATGGTTGGGATTTATTTTTTATGCTTTCAATGAAATTTAAGAGTTCTAATTTTAAAGGTTCTTCTTTTCTCATTGGATATTTAATTACTTTACCAGACCCAATATTTCCTTTTAAGACTATTTCTTCAAATGTATTGTTTATTTTGCTAAAATCAATATCAGGATTCTCATAAAACCACAAATTCTGTTGTTGATAATCACCCAAAATCATTCCATTAGTTCCATATATTTCAATGATTCTCCTTCTTCTTGGAGATATCCAACTAAATTCTAATGACCCTATTTGTGCTTGTTTTATTTTAAATAATACTTTAGCATAAATTTCTTGATTTTCTGTCTTAATTTGTTGGGAATACACTTCTTTTATATCATTAATTAAGTAATTAACAATATCTATATCATGAACTGCAAGGTCGACTAATACGCCTCCAGGGCATCCATATAATCTTTTAGGAAATGGTCCTGCTCTAATTGTATTAATGAGGTAAATCTCACCTAATCTTGGAATCATTTTTTTTATTTGTGTAATTGTTGGATTAAACCTTTCTATATGTCCAATAGTAAAAATTATGTTGTTATCTTTAGCTTTTTGAATCATTAATTTTGCATCTTTGATGTTGTGTGCAATTGGTTTTTCAACTAAGATATTGATATTATATTCAATACAATCCAAAAAGATAGATTTATGAAAGTGGCTGGGGGTAGCAATTATAATACCATTCAAATTTTCATTTTTTAATAGGTCTTTATGATTAAAATAGTGTGATTTTATATTAAATGTTTGTGCTATATCCCTACATCTTTCTTTATTTATATCAGATATTGAAACAATGATATCCTTCATATTAGATAGGGTTCTAGCATGATGATATCCCATTGTACCAACTCCTATTACTCCTATATGTATTATTTTTATCAACTATGTTTTATTCATTCTTTATTTTTTATACCTTGTTTATAATTGGAATATGTTTCTTTTTGTATTCTTTTTAAATCTTCTTCAGTTAAGTTAGGTGGTAAGTACACAACAGAGTTATTCCATTTATATTTCGAAAAATCTTCTGTTTTTATTAACTTGTTTTTCTTTGCTATATCCCATAATTCTGTTCCTGGAAATGGAGTTGATATAGAAAATTGTGCAAAATCTGTATTTAATTCATATGCAAATTTAATAGTATTGTTAATGGTTTCTAAAGTTTCTGTAGGGTTACCAATCATATAACTTGCGTGCGTATGAATTCCATATTTTTTTGCGATTCCTATTGCGGTTCTAACTTGTTCTTTTGTGATTCCTTTTTTAATTATTTTTAATATTTCTTCGTCACCTGATTCAACTCCAAAAGTAATCATCCAACAACCTGCTTGCTTAAGATATTTTGCTCTTTCTTCATCAAAAGTATTTGCCCTACTACTACAAATAAATTTAATGTTTATTCCTCTTTCAAGTATAAGTTTACAAATTTCTATTGTGTGTTGCTTATTTAATGTAAATGTATCATCTGTAAATAAAAAACGGTTAATTTTCTGAGTTTTAATTATATATTCAATTTCATCTACAAAGTTTTTTGGACTTCTATATCTTACATTATGTCCAAATGTACTAGATGAACCACAAAAGATGCATTGATAAGGGCATCCTCTAGAGCTTATCATTAATGCAAATTTTTTTTTAAAATACATATTAATATACTTCTCAGTTGGAAGTAATTCATATGCTGGGAAAGGTAGTGTATCTAAGTTATTTATTAAATGTCTTTTGTTATTAATATGCAAACCTGTTTTATCTTTATAACCCAAACCAAGAATTTCACTTAAATCTTTCTTATCATTCAGATTTTGTACTAATTCTAAAAAAGTATATTCTCCTTCACCAAAAATAATATAATCAAAAGCATTATTTTCCAATGTCTCTTTTGGTAAAGCAGAGACATGTGGTCCTCCAATTACAGTTTTTATATTTGAATTTTCTTTTTTGAGTTTTTCACATAACTGTTTAACTAAGTAAATTAATGGTGTTGTTACTGTAAAACCTACAAGATTTACGTTTTCATTAAGTATAGATTTAATAGTTTCAGTTTCATTCATATTAAATGCTTCAGCATCTAGTATATTAACATTGAAATTGTTTTGTTTTAAAACAGCAGCAATATATGCTAATCCAATAGGTGGACTTTTATTTATTTCTCTATTGATCCCCTTATATACACTTGTGTTAGGTGGATGAACTAGTAATATCTTCAATTGTATCACCTTTAATAAAATTCAGGATGCTCTGTTATATCTCTTGAAACCTCTGCTAGCCCCTGTTTAGCATTGACTGTAACTCTATATCCTAGTTGGTTCTTTATTTTTGATATGTCAGCTTCTCTTTTAGAAACTAATACCTTTCTTGGATTGAATTCAGCTTTTATGTCAAGTTTAAGACTTTTTATTAATATCTCTGCTAGTTGTTTTATAGTTGTCTGTGTTCCTGTACCAACATTAAATATTTGATTTTCAAATTCAGATTCTAAAGCAAGTATGTTTGCTTGTACTACATCTTTAACATTAACAAAATCCATAGACTGAGTTCCATCACCCTCAATTATTGGTGGTTCGTTGTTGAGTAATCTTTTAATAAATAAAATTATAACATTTGTATAATAAGCATCTGTGTTTTGTCTTTTTCCATAAACATTAAAGTATCTAAGAATATTATACCTTAGTCCTTTTGTTGAATAAAATTTAAGAAGATTCTCACATGTCCTCTTTGAAATACAATATGGTGTTATTGGGTTAAGCTCATCAGTTTCTTTCATTGGTAATCTTTTTGGTTCACCATAGACAGATGCACTTGAAGCATAGATTAGTCTTTTTACATTGTTTTTTAATACAGCTTCAAAAACATTAACAGATCCTAAAATATTTATAGCGATTGATTCTTTTGGAAATTTTTTGCTTTTGTTTATACAGTCAGATGCTTCATGAAAAACATAATCCATGTCTTTAGTAGAATTAATAATGTCTATCCCATCTCTAATATCTCCTTTTATGTATTTAATTTTATTAGAATCAATTAGGTGTTGTATATTCTCTAATTTTCCCCTACACAAATTATCAAATACTGTAACATTATAATTTTTTTTAACTAATTCTTCAACAATATGGCTACCTATAAAACCTGCTCCACCTATAACAAGGATATTTATATCTTGGGGTTGTTTATCTTTATCTATTGTTTTTTTTTTAATTAGCATTTTATATCAACTCTTTTATTAAACCCAAAAAATGAAATAAAAAGTCTAAATTTAAAGCTTTTTATAAACTTTTCGTTAGAATCATTTAGGTATATACCATAATAGTACTAATATTTATAAATAAACAATCTCCTCCAATTATTGATTAATTTAATGAAATCAAAAAACTCAAATAAAGTGTTGTTATTGTTAGGAGTATTCATAGTTTCACTTGTTCTTGCAAACACTTTAGGAGTCAAGATAACTACTCTTTTTGGTGTAAGGGTTTCAGTAGGGATATTTTTTATTCCTGTTTTGTTTCTTATAACAGATATAATAAATGAAGTTTATGGAAAACATAAAGCAATGGTGTTTTTATATATATCTATATTCATGCTTATATTTACTATAATAATGACTTATGTTGCAATTAAACTTCCACCAAATCAAACTTGGGCAAACCAAGCAGCTTTTGGATCGGTGTTTGGAGCTAGTTTGAGAATGACTTTTGCAAGTATGGTGGCTTTTATTATTAGTCAATTTCATGATGTATGGGCTTTTCATTTTATCAAACAAAAAACACATGGTAGATATCTTTGGCTAAGAAATAACTTATCTACAATGGTAAGTCAGTTAATTGATACTACAATCTTTATGTTCATTGCATTCTATAAAATAACACCTAAATTCAACACAATGTTCATCATCAGCTTAATAATTCCTTATTGGTTATTCAAGATAATCTTTGCACTGATTGACACACCTTTGTGTTATCTTGGTGTTAAGTGGTTAAAAAAGGATTTAGAATAAATTAATTTAAAACTTGCTTAGCTTCTCCTGCAACATAAAGAGAACCTGTGATAATTATAGCATTAGATTCATCAACAATTTCAAGAGCTTTTTTAACTGCTGATTTAACATCTTTTATACAAATAACATGTTTATTGCTGCATTTTTCAACAATTTGCTTTAGTTCATCAACATCACTACCTTTAAACTCAGCTTGACACACAATAACCTGATCAAATATCTCTTTTAATGATCCAACTATCCCTGTTTTATCTTTATCTTCTGATATTCCTAAAACAAGAATAATCTTATCAAACTTTCCAACAACATTTTCGTCTAAAAACTTTTTCAAACATTGAAAACCTTTAATATTATGTGAACCATCAACAATAACTAAAGGTTTTCTTCTAACTATTTCAAGTCTGGCAGGCCAATATGTTTTATTTATTCCTTTTTCAATAGAATTTTTATTAATACTAAGCTTTCCATCAACAATCTCGCACGCAATAATTGCTGTAGCAATATTTTTAAGCTGATGCTCTCCAAGCAATCTTGTCTTTATAACATACTTCTCTTTACCTGTTTTTATTTCAGCTTGTTGAAAATCCAGATTAGAATTAATATACTTAATTGTTACTTCATCTTCAACAACAAACAACTTACTTTCTTTTTCTTTACACACATTCTTAACAATTTCAAGTGCAGCTCCATTATTGTTTGTTATCACAGGTATATTTTGTTTTATTATTCCTGCTTTTTCAAATGCAATTTTCTCAATACTATCACCTAAATGTTTTTCATGATCAAATCCTATATCTGTTATAATACTGGCAATTGGTTTTATGATATTGGTTGCATCAAGTCTGCCACCCATACCAGTTTCAATAACAGCAATATCTATCTTTTTTTCCATAAAATAAATATAAGCCATTAATGTAGTAAATTCAAAAAAACTAGCATCAATATTAGCACCCTTAATTCTGTCATTAATAATATCAATTAACCTAACAATCTCTTCATCACTTATCTCTTTGTTATCCACAAGAATCCTTTCATTAAACCTAACCAAATGTGGAGAAGTGTAAAGACCAACATTATATCCTTGCTCTTTTAAAATTGTATAAATTATCTTTGCAACACTTCCTTTACCATTAGTTCCTGCAATATGAATACTAAGAAAACTGTTTTGTGGATTATCAAATAGGTTAGCTAATTTTTCAACTCTATCTAAACCTAATTTAATTCCTTTTTTTTTAAGAGAATACAGCCATTCAAGTTTTTCTTTAATCATTATTTCTTTTCCTTATTTCTAATTAATTTATCAGTTAATAATCATCCTAATGGAAATCTTTGACATAATTCAAGAACTTCTTGTTTTATTTCATATTTTACTGATTGATTATCATGGTTTTTTACAACTTTTGAAATCATTTGTCCTATTAATTTCATTTCTTGTTCTTTCATACCACGAGTTGTAATTGCAGGTGTACCTATTCTTATTCCGCTTGGATTAAAAGGGGATCTTTTATCAAATGGAATTGTATTTTTATTAACAGTAATATTTACTTCATCAAGAGCAGTTTCTGCTTCTTTACCAGTACATCCAATACCACTTAAATCAATCAAAATAAGATGATTGTCAGTACCATTAGTTACAACTCTTAGTCCTTGATTAATTAATTCATCTGACAATGCTTTTGAATTCTTTACAATCTGTTCTGCATAAGCTTTAAAATCAGGTTCTAAAGCTTCACCAAGTGCTACTGCAATTGCAGCTGTTGCATGATTATGTGGTCCTCCTTGCATTCCAGGAAATATTGCTTTGTCAATTTGTTTAGCATATTTTTCTTTACACATGATCATTGCTCCCCTTGGGCCTCTCAATGTTTTATGAGTTGTAGTTGTTACAATATCTGTAAAAGGAAAAGGAGAATTATGAATTCCTGCTACAATTAGTCCGGCAATATGAGATATATCAGCCATATGAATAGCACCTACTTCTTCAGCAATCTCTTGAATTTTTTTAAAATCAATTACTCTTGGATAAGCAGTTGCGCCTGATACAATTAATTTTGGTTTTTCTTTAATAGCAATTTTTCTTATTTCATCATAATCAAGTAATTCTGTTTTTTCATCAACACCATATTGAATAAAATTATAATTTTTTCCTGAAAAATTAACAAAATGTCCATGTGATAAATGACCACCATGAGTAAGTTTCATACCCATGATTTTGTCGCCAATCTCAAGAAAAGCAAAATATACTGCAAGATTTGCAGGTGAACCAGAATAAGGCTGAACATTAACATGCTCTGCTCCAAACAATTTCTTTGCACGTTCTATTGCAAGTTCTTCAATTTGGTCAATAAATTCATTACCACCATAATATCTTCTCTTAGGATAACCTTCTGAATATTTGTTTGTTAATACAGAACCTAATGCTTTTAACACATCTTTGCTTACATAATTTTCAGAAGGAATCAATTCTATACCGGTCTGTAATCTGTTTTGTTCTTTTTCTATAAGATCAAATACTCTGTTCTCTTCAACATTCACTTTTGCAACCTCTACAACATTCTCAATCAACATTGTAACTGTCATTGGTCCTACTCCACCTGGAACTGGTGTAATAAGTGAGGCTTTTTGTTTCACGTTTTCAAAATCAACATTACCAACAACTTTATTATCAAGTTTTGTTATTCCTGCATCAATAATAATAACATCTTGTTTTACATTTCCTTTTTTAATTAAATGTCCAACACCAGTCGCTGTTATTAAAACATCTGCTTTTACAATTTTATCATTAATATTTTTTGTATATTCATCACACACAATAGGATCAAAACCTCTATTCTTAAGCATTAATACTAATGGTTTTCCTACTAAACGTCCATGTCCAACAACCACAATTGACTTATTCTTTAAATTAATTTCTATACTCTCTAACAACCTTATAATTCCTTTTGCAGTAGGACATGCTAAAGTTTCATCACCTTGTGCAAGTTTTGTCATACTAGAATCAGTCAATCCATCAACATCCTTATCAGGGTCAATAATATTTATTACATTATCAACATTGATATATTTTGGTAAAGGTAATTGAACCAGAATTCCAGTTACAGATGAATTATTATTTAATTCCTTTATTTTAGATATTAAATCATTCTCACTCACATTACGTTCATCATCACCAAACCTTATCAATTCAAAATCAATACCAACAGATTCACATTTTTTTTGTTTATGTTTAACATAAATCTCAGAACCAGGATTATTACCAACAAGAATAACACAAAGCTTTGCTTTAATTCCTTGATCTATTATTCTTTGTTTTAATTTAACTAAAATATTAGTTGAAATTTCTTTACCATTTATTAATTTAGTTTGTATTATTCTTTTTTCAGTGATTATCATGTCAATTTTCTGATCATAATCAGATACTTCAATCTTATCAACAACTTGAAAATCATATGCAAGACACACTTTAACACATTTAAAATTTATAAGAAATCTGTCATAAAAACCAGCACCTCTACCAATTCTATTCCCATGTTTATCAACACAAACACATGGTATGATTAATAGATCTATTTCATTATCACCAGTAATATTACAATGTGGTTTAGGTTCCATTATATTAAAATTACCAGGTTCAAGATCATCAAAATCTTTGATCTCACTAAATTTAATCACATTATTAACTATCTTTGGTAAAAAGATTCTTTTGCCTACTTCCAAAAAGTTTGAAATAATTTCTTTTGTTAAGACTTCATTATCTTTAGAAAAATATATACCTATGTTTTTGTTTTGGAAATCATTTATTTCATTAATCTTGAGTAGTTTACTCATAATAATCCTAGAACTATTATCAATAAATTTATTACTTAATTTATTTCTTTTATTAATTAGTTCTTGTCTTATACCATTTTTATTATCTCTTTTATGTTTCATTTATTACCCATATTTTTTATTCTTTTCTTTATACTCCTCGAATCTTTTTGTTAAATTTACTTCGATATCTTCTGGCAAAGCTTTGAAATAATTTCCTTCATTTAATGGTTCAAAATCTCTTTTTCCAGATTCAAGTATTTTTAATGATTTAATTAACAAGTCTAATTCTTTACTTTGGACTCTTAAATGTAAATCTAATAATGTATCATCTTCAAATATGTTTATTTCATCTTGAAGAATTATCCTGCCTTTATCAATTTCTTCACTAATTAAATGGGCAGTAGCACCTTGTTTAAAGTTTTTAATTATTGCCCATTTGATATTATCTAATCCTCTGTTTTGTGGAAGCATTGCAGGATGTAAATTGATAATCCCAATTTTAAAAGCATTAATGATATTTTTTTTCAATATCCTCGCACCCAGGATAATTCCTATATCTAGTTGGTAATCTTTAATAATTTTTTCGCATTCTTTACTGTTATGTAAAACTACATGGTAAGGAATATTAAGTTTTTCAGCTATTTTTTTTGGATGAACATAACTTATCTCTTTTGGAGTTATTCTTATGTTAGATTCTACAATATTCAAACGTAATTTATTTTGAGCTAATATACATTCTATTTTATAATTTTCTAGATATAATCTTAATATCCCTTCTTGGGTTTTTTTATGTTTGAAGTTGTATGCAAATATCCCTATTTTTAATTTATTCATTTGTAAACCACCTATTTTTGTTGATATTAATATTAAAAAAACTTTAAAACTATTCCTATTATAATGAATTCTAGGAGGATTTAATATGTTGTTTTATTTTTCTAATTTCTTTTATTATATTATATCCTAAATTTGTTTTTATGCTCTTAAAATAATCACCAGCATTAATTTCCTGTTTTCCATATGGTTGAACAGTTTCTAAGAGTAAAATTCCATTACCAGTAAGGACCCACGCTCCCTTACCTTTTATTATTTTTACAATCTGTCCATTACTTCCAACATATTTTATTTGTTCTTTAATTAAACTAGCTTTCCATATGAATAATCTCTTATTGTTATGATAAGTAAAAGCTCCAGGATAAGGTTTGCTTAGTGCTCTAATTAGATTATATATTTCTATAGCACTTTTGTCCCAATCAAGTTTTCCATCTTCTGGTTTCCTTGCTGCTGCGTATTGAGCATATTCTTCATTTTGTTTCAATCTTGGAGCAGAATCATTTTCTATTAATGGAACATATTTTTTTAATAGTAATCTAGCACCATTTATTGCTTTTTTATATATTGAGTAGCCTGTATCATTTTCTTCTATTTTATATTTTACTCTGCCAATAATATCACCATTATCAATTTCTTCTCCTATATAAAACATTGTTATACCTGTTTCTTTTTCTCCATTAATAATTGGCCATGTAATTGGTGCAAAGCCTCTATACTTTGGTAATAATGATGCATGAATTACAATTATTCCTTTTTTAGATATTGAAATAATCTTCTTTTTAATCATTCTACGCCATCCACAAACTATTATTAGGTCTGGTTCTATTTCTTTAATTTTATTTTCTATTTCATAAGTATTGATATTATTTGTTATAAGTGTAGGAATCTCATTTATTTTTGCAAGTTCAGAGGTAGTGTTCTTTATCTTTTCATGTGATTCGAGTTCGCAAGAAATTAGCAATTTTATATCTTGCTCAAGATTAATTAATTCTTGTAAACATGCAGTTCCAATTTCTTGGCTTCCAATAAAGATTATTTTCATTTTATTTTTTATCTCATTCCATTAATTGTTTCTTTTAATTTATCACAAATAAATCTTATCTTTTTTTCATCTAGTTCATAATAAATGGGGAGTGATAAACTTTGCTTATATGCAAAAAGTGAATTAGGACACGAATCTTTAGATTTATATACTGGTTGAATAAAGCTACTGTATGTACCAATCTGTGATTGTATTCCCCTTTTTTTTAGTTTAGTAATAACATTGTTTCTATTAATATCTTTATCTAATAAACATACATAACTTTGATATATGTGTGATCTATCTAATATCAAACTAGGAGTTTGAATGGATTCTAAATCAGATAATTCTTTTTCATATGTTTTAACTATTTGTAATCTTTTTTCTATTATTTGTTCATATCTTTTAAGTTGAATAATAGCAATTGCAGCGTTTATGTCACTTAATTTATAATTATAACCTAATTTATCAAATATAGGAATATTGAATTCTTTAGATTCTTGTCTAGAATAAGCAGATTCCATTCCGAAACATGATAAACTGTTGATTGTTTTTGCATAATTATCATTATCTGTAATAACCATACCCCCTTCACCAGAAGTTACATTTTTTCTAGCATGAAATGAAAAACATCCTATATCCGCAATAGTACCTATTTTTTTCCCATTAAGTTCTGATCCTAATGCACATGCAGCATCTTCTATAACGAATAAATTGTTTTCTTTAGCAATTTTCATTACTTTGTTCATTTCAACAGCTCTTCCAAATGCATGAACTGGTATAATTGCTTTTGTTTTGTCTGTTATTTTTTCTTTTATCAAATTAGTATCAATATTAAAAGTTCTTTTATCAATATCAATGAATCTAGGAATTGCTCCAATATACATAACAGCATGTCCTGTTGCTGGAAATGTAAAATCTGAAACCAAAACTTCATCATCTGTTTTAATGTCTAAAGATAAAAGTGACAAATGTAATGCTGCAGTACAATTATTAACAGGAACTGCATGTTTTATAGACAAATATTCTTGCATCTTGCTAGATAATTCTTTATTTTTTGGTCCTTGGCCTGCAACCCATCCAGAATCAAGCACTTTCTTTACTTCTTCAAATTCTTCTTTTCCAAAAAAAGGTTTAGTTAAGGGTATCATTTTATAATTACCTCATATTTTGAAAAACTTGTATTATCTTATCAAGATTTTCTTTTGTAACACTTGGATGTATAGGTAATGATAATACTTGTTGTGATATTTTTTCAGCTATAGGTAAATTTTCTAAAGCTGACATTTATTTATTAGACTATATAAAATATTGCATTTCCTATTTCTTTTTCTAATAGAATTTTGTTTATTTCATCTCTTGTTTTACCAAATTCTTTTGTTATTCTGACTGTGTATTGATGAAAAACATGTTTTGTGTTTTCTTTAATATTTGGTGTTATTATTCCTTTTATATTTAGATTTTGGTTAAGATATAATTAAAATGAATAATTTCTATTTATTCACTCTGAGTTACTCGAGTATCTTTCACATAAATAATGTGATAGCCAAATTGAGTTTGAACGATATCTGAGATTTCTCCTTTCTTCATTGCAAATGCAGTATCAGTAAATGGTGCTACCATTGCGTTTTTACCAAACCAACCAAGATCTCCCCCGTTGTCTTTGGATCCAGGGTCTTCAGAGTACTGCTGGGCAAGCTGGGCGAAGTTTTCTATGGTGAGTTGTTCTTGAATTTCATTAATTATTTTCATGGCTTCTTCTTGAGATCTGGTTTGAGTG
>CAYWFN010000008.1:0-824 GCA_964457715.1 uncultured Methanosarcinales archaeon
GTTAAGTATTATGAAAGACAAGCAGCATTTAGGTATTTATATTTACCTACTAAAAAAGTTGAAGTAAAAGTTAGTGAAAATCAAACAACAACTGTTAATCAAATACTACAACCATATATTTATCTTTTTAAAGATGGTGGACAACCAGAACAGGTTTATATTAAATGTTTATATTATCAAGATCAATTATTATTATTTAATCAACCAGGTGATAAACCAAGCATTGATAATTGTTTTATGATAATCCCTAGTGTTTCAGGTGGACAATTTGATCCTAATGGAGGAGGACTTTATTTAGGACATGATTCATTTAATTCTTTATGGGTTAATTTGTTTTTACTTGAACAAAAAAATCCTGAATTTTCTACAGGTCATTTTAAACTAGCTCTTAGTCAACAACATCCTGGTGTTGAAGATTTGAGTAGACAACTAGGTGGAAGTTTTGTTATAGATAATGTTATGTTATATAATGGGGCTTTGCTTGGCCCTTTAAAGATTTGGGAAGTTGATTATCCTGAGAATTTGACTAGGAAGCCAGAGTATTTGTTGAGAAACTATAAAGATGCAGGTTTAACTGAGGTTACAGTTATATAATTTTAAATTATGGTTCTAAATTATAATTCTAAAATTTAATTGTAAATATAATCTTAAAATCTGGTCCTAAATGTTATAATCTGGTTTACATATATTTATAAATTAAATAAAGTTGCTATAAAATATTATGAATTATTCAAAGACTAACGAAATTAAAGCTATGGATACTATAATACTTTTTTTCATTTTTGTTTCTTGGCGGGGCGTTTTTCTCTTGACACGTAACGGTC
>CAYWFN010000008.1:834-12604 GCA_964457715.1 uncultured Methanosarcinales archaeon
GATACTATAGCAAAAGGTGCAGGTTATGTTTTTATAGGTATGATTATTTCTAAAATTTTAACTTATGCTTATCGTATGGTTGTTGCTAGAATTGGTACTGAAGAATATGGTGTTTTATCTTTGGGTTTAGCAATTCTTGGATTTGTTAGTGTTTTTCCTATTTTAGGTTTAGATAATGGTATTTTAAGATTTGTATCTGATTGTATTAATAAAGGAGATAAAAATAAAGCAAAAACAATAATTTTAAGCAGCTTAGCAATCGTGACATCTATTGGTTTAATATTTTCAATTTTATTTTTCTTGTTTTCAAATAATATCTCTTTTTTATTCAATGAGCCTAGATTATCAAATGTGATTAAATTGTTAGCTATTTGTTTGCCTTTTATAGGTGCAGGAAATATATTTCTGTCTACAATAACTTCATTTAAGAATACTAAATATGTTGTTTTGATTAAAAATATAAGTGAAAATCTTATTAAAATAATAATTACTATAATTCTTATTTTCTTTGGTTTGAGTTATATTGGTGCAACTATTGGTCATGTTATAGCTATAGTTTCAACAGCAATAATTGCATTTTTAGTGTTAAATAAAAAGATGTTAAAGATTAATTTCTTAAATGGATTTCATTTTTTTTTAAAAAAAGAAATTTTAATATATTCTATTCCTTTAATGTTTTATTTATTAATCTCTCAAATTATTAGTTGGATAGACATAATAATGATTGGTTATTTTAAAACTTCCTCAGAGGTAGGTATATATAATGCAGCTTTACCTACAGCGTCTTTAATGTCTTTATTTCCTTCTGGGTTAGTTGCTCTTTTTATTCCTGTTATGAGTGGTTTATATCTAAATACAAAAACAGGGTTTTTTAAGAAAACTTTTAAATCTGTAACTAAATGGATATTTTTTATTAATTTACCTTTAATGTTTGTTATTATTCTTTTTTCTAGACAAATTTTAAAAATTATTTTTGGTAGTAATTATATTATTGGTTATACTTCATTAAATATTCTTGTTTTAGGATATTTTGTTCATCAACTGTTTATGACCTCATCACAAATGCTTAATGTTCTTAAGAAATCAAAATTAATTATGATAAATATGATAATTGCATCGATCTTAAATATTATTATAAATTATTTTTTAATACCTAAGTATGGAATGATAGGTGGTGCTATTGCTACCACCATAAGTATGATTCTTTATGGTTTACTTAATGGGATTTGTTCATATTATTTTACTAGAATTGTTCCTTTTAAATTGGATTATATAAAATCTATTATTGCAGTTTTTATTTCTTCTACTTTAGTGATAATTGTTATGAATTTCATTACTACAAAGACTTATTTAAATCAATTTATATTACTTTCATCTTATTTTGTAGTATATTCTGTTTTAATGTTATTGTTTAAAGCTTTTGAAAAAGAAGATTATGATATTTTTTATTCTTTAATAAAAAGAATTAAAATTATGTTTAATAAAAATTAAAAGAATTAATTATTGATTTTTAATTTTTTTTAATTACTTTTTTATATATTCTTTCTAATTTTTTAACTACAATAGAAGCAGTAAGATTTCTTTTACTATATTTATACCCATCTCTAGCCAGCTCATTTCTTAATTTCTTGTCATCTAATAATTTTGAAATACCTTTTTTCAATGATTCTAAATTAGGTTCACAAAAATAAGCTTCTTTATTATGAATTAAATAATCATTAGCACCTGCACGTCCTTTAAGACTTAGAATAGGGCATTTATGCATCAGAGCTTCTGCCCAGACTCTTCCATATGGTTCAAGCCAGATAACAGGAAATGCTAAAAAGGTTGCTTTTTTATAAAAATTTTTCATTTCATCTAAGGAAACCTTTCCAGTAAAATAAACATTTTTACCAATAAAAGGTTTATAGGTATTCATATTAACATAAGGATATATTCTTCCTATTACAAATACCTCTGTGTCATTTCTATTTAATTTACTAAAAGCTTTAAGACAGACCAAAGCACCTTTTTCAACAAAGAACCCACCTGCTAAGATAATTCTCTTTTTTTTTGATTTATTAAAGTAACTAATAACTTTTTCATTTCTATTAAATTCTTTCACATGTGATTTGATTATTTTTTTTTGTATTTTTAAAAAATCGTCATCTATTGGTTGTGGACAAACATAAATTTTATTTATCACCCCATTTTCAATAAGAGTCTCTTTTAGTGTTGAACCAACTGCGATTATTCCGTCTGTCCTATTTAAACAATATATCCTCAATTTTATTTTTAAGAACCTAATAGGTATACTAAGAATAAGTTTTATTTTATTTATTATACTATTTTTAAATCCTTTTTCTTTTAGGATGGAACATTTTAATACCCCAGATATTGAACATTTAAAGCATTTTTTTCCAAATCCAGATTTATTTGGTTTATAATTAAAACCTCTTCCACAAGTTATTAACCCATTCACTGTGATAATCAATGGGATTTTATGTTTTTTAGATAATCTTAATACCTGATACATATTTAAAATATTGTGATGCAAAATTAGGTCTGGTTTTTTATTTTTGACAGCTTTTTTTAAAACATTAATATTAGAAAAAGAAAGACATTTATGCCCTGATAAATTTAAATATTTTATAGTTATTAAACTACTTTTGGATCCTCCCCCCCTAAATCCTAGATTCTTTGAATAAAGATAAATTAGCATGTTATTTCAGTAAGGGTATTTCCGATGGGTATTTAAATTTAATGATATTGTCTTTTAATATGTCCATAGTTCTACAATACTACCATTAAAACACCTGCTCCTATTGCTCCTAAAACCCAGAACATCATGTAAACAGTTTTTTTGCCCTTTCAAAATCCTCTGGAAAATCTATATCTATAAACTTAGCATCCTTTATATCATAAGCTTCAACTGTTTCACCTTTTTTAATAAGATTATCAATTGTGTTTATAAGTGATGCATTAAGATCTGTTTTTAAGATATGTTTCAGTTCTTCTATCAATTTTGCAGCCCCTATTTTTGAAAACTTTGCAATGCCTATAAATTCAGCATTTTCTTCATCCATACCTACTTTGCTTATATTCTTAATTATTCCTTGTTTTTCAACAACTTTTTCAGCTTCTTCTCTCCATTCATATTTTTTTATAGAAAGGCAAATATTTTCTTTTCTACCTAACAATCCTTCAACGATTCTAGTCTCAAATATAAGATCTGAGTAAAGAAATACAAACCCCTCTTTTAATTCTTCCTTAACAGACCATAATGCAGCAGCCATTCCTGATACTTTGAAAAAGGGATTGAACAATGTTTTAATCTTAAGATTTTCACTAAAATCTTCAATTTTTTCAGACAAATAACCAGTTATCACATAAATTTCTCCAATACCTGCTTTTTTTAGGTTTTCAATCTGTATCTCTAAGATAGTTTTTTCTTTGATTTTCAAAAGACATTGTGGAATATTCTTTGTTAAAGGTAATAATCTATTTGCTTTTCTTGAAGCTAAAATAATTGCTTTCATTTTATTTTATAATTGTTTTTATTATTTATAAATATTAGTATTATTATTCTAAAGTATCAACTTTTATTATCTTCTTTCTTATATATGCACTGAATCTATCTATTATAGCAACCATGAGCACCATTATGATCAAGATAGTTAAAACTTCCTTAGTTTTAAAAAGCCTCATACTGGTTATTAATTCCATGCCAATACCTCCTGCTCCAACCATACCTAGAACAGTGGCAGCTCTAAAATTATTTTCAAGATAATAAAACATGTAATTAACAAATAGTGGTTTTACTTGGGGAAATATTCCTCGTATAATAACTTGAATTTTATTTGCTCCTGTAGAGATAACTGCTTTGATTACTTCAGGGTTTACTGTTTCTATTGATTCTGAAAAATATCTTCCTAATGCTCCTGTAACATGGGCAGTAAGAGCTAAAACCCCTGGAAATGGTCCTAATCCAACCATTGAAACAAATATAAGACCCCATACAATTTCATTTATTCCTCTGCATATATCAAATATGCTTCTTATAGTATGGTAAATAAACTTGTTAGGCATAACATTTCTTGCTGCTAAAAAAGACAATGGAAGAGCAATCAAAGCTCCTAAACTAGAACCAACAATAGCCATTTGTAGTGTTTCAACTGACTTTAAAAGAAATCTTCCAAGATTACTTATGTCAGGGGGAAACATTCTTTTTACAAAATCAACCATAAAAGGTACTCCTTTCACAAAATTAGTAGGGTTAGTTTGTGTTCCATTGATTGCCCAATAATAAATTATAATAATTAAGATTCCTATAAAAAAACTCTTATATTTCCATTTTGAAATTTTTAATTTTCTTTTCATAACTAAAACCCAACTTTTCCATACATATACCAATCTTTAGTTTTTCCATAAATATCTACAATATCCTTTGCTGTGAGTTCTTTTGATTTTCCATCAAAAACAATTTCCCCATACTTTAACCCAATTATTCTTGAACCATATCTTTTAGCAAAATCAAGAAAATGCAGACTTGCGACTAAAGTTATGTTTTTTTCATTACATATATTCTTTAATAAATCCATTATTTCTTTCATTAATTTAGGATCTAAATTAGAAACAGGTTCATCAGCAAGTATAATTTCTGGTTTTTGTGATAAAGTTCTTGCTATAGCAACTCTTTGTTTTTGTCCTCCACTTAAATTACATACTCTTTCATTTTCATATTGCTCTAATCCAACTCTCATAAGATTTCCCTTAGCTATCTTATAATCTTCTTTTGAAAACTTACCTAATAAAGTCTTTAGAGAATTATTATATCTTAATCTCCCATTAAGAACATTTTTTAAAACAGTTTCCCTTTCAAGCAGATTAAAATTCTGAAATATCATTCCTATTTTACCTCTTATCTTTTCAGTTCTCTTTTTAGGTTGATTCAAAATATTTTCTCCTTCAATCAAAACAGTGCCAGAATTAGGTTCCACCAGTCTATTTATGCATTTAAGTAAAGTTGATTTCCCAGATCCACTAGATCCAATAATTACAACACTTTCTCCTTTCTTAATATGAAGATTAATATTTTTAACAGCTTCTTCATTTCTATCTTTGTAAGTGTGAGTTAGGTTTTGTATTTTGATCATATAATTCCTCTCAAATTTAAAAAACAAAAAATTATTTACTAGCAGCTTCTGCACTTGAAATATCCATTCCTAGAATCTTTGCAGTTTCTCTAATAACATCATAGTCACTGTCTTCAACAACCTGATACTTAGCAATTCCACCCCAACCATCTACTTTGTGAATTGTTTGTTCATCCATGCTAACCAATGCTTGCTGAATATCCTTTTTCAACTCTTCTGGCAGATCTCCTCTAACAACTATTGGAGAACCAGGAATTGGTTCAGATTCATGTAGTACTATATTTACTTCCGGGTCTATCTCCCCTTCTTTAATCATTCGAGCATATACATTATCTCCACTTGCACCTGCATCAACTTTATTATTCGCAATGGCGTATTGAACTGCATTATGTGTGCCTGCATAATAACTAGTACTAAAGTCATTTTCAGGATCTATCTTATTTTCAATCAACATCTTTCTTGGAATTAAGTTTCCTGATGTTGAAGCAGGATCAACAAATGCAAATGTTTTCCCTTTAAGGTCTTCTAATGTTTTAATACCACTATTAGCATTTACTATAATCATTGATTTATATGTTGTACTCCCTGTACTTGTTTTAACACCATTGACAATTGCTTCTGCATCTGCAACATTTGCAGCAATTATATAAGAAAATGGCCCAAACCATGCCATATCAATATGTCCATTTCTCATTGCTTCAATTGCTGCTGTATAGTCTGATGTTACTTGTATTTTTACAGATATTCCTAATTCCCCAGAGAGATATTCTTTTACTGGTTTATAGTTTCTTAACATTTCATCTGCATCATCTGCAGGGATTAAACCCATTTTAATTACTTTTATTCCACCATACTTTTCTTCTACGGCTGTTTCTTTTTCTTCTATACCTTTGTTTGATATTGTTATTTTATATTTATTTGTAGTATAAGATGTAATAAGTATTATCAATAAAACAAAAAAACCTATTTTCTACCAATTTATTTTTTTCATTTTTCTACCTCACTATTTTCGGATTCTTTATTATTTTGATATTCATCTCTTATTTTCTCTTTTATTTCAGAACTTGATTGATCAGGATAATTGGGGGTCATTATAATTCTACCTTTAAATGCTTGTTTTAATTCTTCAATATATGGATTGCCTAAATGACTCATACTTTCCATATGGATATCTGGTTGCATCGCTTTTAAATTATTGATTGGAGAATATTCATGTTGAGGTACTACACAATCAACGCATTGGATTGATTGAACTAATCTTAGTCTTTCTTTGAAAGGCATTATTGGTCTTTGTTTTTTTTCCATTATTGCTTTATCTGTTAGCACACCAACAATAAGTTTTCCATCATTTCCTGCTAAAGCTTTTGCATTTTCTAATTGCAATAAATGCCCTTCGTGAAGAATATCCCCACAAACATATGCATATACTATTATCATTTTTTATCACCTTTTATTGTTTTTTCATACCTCCTCAAAATCTTTTCAACAACATTCTTTGTTGATAATTTTTCATAAAAAGAAGGTTTTATAATCTCCCCTCCTATTTTTTTAATATATACACTCCCAGGTATCTTTTTCCAGTTAGTTCCATGTACAAGAATCATTTTTGCATTTTTAAATTGACTATGGATATTCTTTAAATTTTCAGTTGGATCTTTGCTTTTTTGAGAAACAATCATGTCAACGCATCTAAGAGAAGAAATTATTGCTTTTCTCTCTTTAAAATTAGCAATTGGTTTTTGTTTGTAAGAGCTTATTGCATCATCTGTAAGAACTCCGCAGATATGAAAATCTCCTAATTGATTAGCGTTTTCTAGCAATTTAAGATGTCCATAATGAAATAAGTCTCCTGTTACAAAAGAATAAACTATTTTTTTTATTTTCTCTTTTTCAATATTTACTATATCACCTTCTTTTATTCCAGAATTCTTTGGAATAGTTACACAAAGCTGATTATTCGATCTATTTGCCCACACAATTTTTTTCATAATATCCCTCCCTCTTTTTTTATTAATTTAACACCTCTAGCCATACTAGTAACACTAGTAAGCATTATTTATTTTTTGAAACCCTTATATAAATTTTTCTATTCTCTAGAACATATTATGAATGTTTATATCCCAAAAGATTTTATTAATATAATTATTCATATAATTATAAACCAATAATTTATTTTTTATTTTTTATTTTAAAATTATATAATTGTTTTGTTTTATTTAGATAGAATAAGTCAAAGCCTCTAAGTAATTGATAAATTACATTAAAGCAGAAAAATAGAGGAAGAATAGCACCGTAAAGATAAATAAGATAATCCAGTCTATTTAATAATGCTGCTGTCATAATTAGGTTTATGATTCCATAGAGACTCAAGAACAAATGAAAGAAATTTTTATATAGTTTTCTAATAAAATTTAAAATTGGAAAATTTTCAGGTTTTTTATCTTGGGAAATGTTGGTTTTAGTTTTCGCATTTGTTTGAATAAATTTGAAAAGTTGTTCTTTATTCTTTTTTAAATTTTTAATATTCTCTTCAACAACAAAAACAAACCTCCTAAAGTCGCTGAGTCTAGTCATTACTATAAAAAAGACAGCAGAAAAACCAAAGATAAGGATTGTAAAATTATTTGTATTTCTAAATATTCCTAAAGTTATGCCTATAAAAGGCATTGCTTCAATCAGATAATAACCAATATCATCTAAATACGCTCCTTTCATAGAACTTTCCTTTCTATATCTCGAGACCTCACCATCGCAGCAATCCAAGATAAAAGAAAATAAAACTAATACAGAAGCAATTAAACTCATCCAGTAATTTCCAAATATAAATAAAATTGTTGCCAAAAGTGTATTTACCATTCCGAGAATGGTTATTTGATTAGGAGTAATCGAAGTGTATAAAAATAATTTAGTAAAGTAAATGGACATAACTCTAAGGTAATTCTGAATATAAGGATTCTCTGCTTTAGATTTGCAGCAAATTTTTCTTAATTCTTTGATTGATTCGACCATTTTTAATTTATTAATTATGAGGACTTCAACTATTTTTAAATCTATATTTTCTTTAAAATCTATTTTTGAAAATAATTAATTAAATATCTATTTAATATTAATCTGGATTTGTTTAAATTTATTTAAATTCATCAAATTTATAACAATGAAAAATTAATCTCCCTTGTTTTTTTTTTAAATTAGTTATATCTTTTTCATATAAATCTGCATAATCCCATGATTTCTCAATCAATTTATTTGTAAATTTTATTGGATTAGTAAAGTTGCCTTTGATTATATTTTTTATCCAGTTTCTTAAAAAAATTAATTTGCCCCATTTTTTTATTTGAATACTCTTAATTGATGAATCATAAAGATTATATTTGGATATAATCTTTAATTGGCTATTTCTAAAACTTAATCCTGGAAATCTCCAACCTTGAATTCTTATTTTATTTTTTCTGAAAATCTCTATTGTTTTTTTGATTATTTTTTCTGCTTTTGTATAACTTAGTTTTGCAAAATCTTCATGATAATATCCATGCCCTCCAATAATATGCCCTAATTTTTCAATTCGTTTTACTTTTTTTGGATATTTTTCTACTAAATAACCACAAATATAAAATTCTCCTATTTGTTTGTTTTTAGATAATATTTTTGCAAATTCAATAGCTGCATCTATGTCTTTTTCAACATCCATTGTGAAAATCCTTTTGTTTCTTTTGCTATATTCTTTTTCTAAATAATTTAAGTATTTTTTAGATAAATTAATCCAATTGTCTGTAAAATTTAAAAACCATTTTCTAGATTCTTTTCCTAATTTCCTTGCTATTCTTGTATTTTCAAGTAAATAGTGAATTCCTTTTGCTAGATCTTTACAATAATATGCTGGTAATTTTATGTTTTCAGCTAAATTAGGTTTTACAGCTACAATTGGTTTACTCATAGCAGCATAGTCTACTATTTTTGTACTTGAATCCCAGGATATAGGATATACACATATTTTTGATCTTGCTATATAATAGGGAACTTCTTTTGTTTTGATATTATTGATTATTTTTAATTTAATATTATTTGTTTTACAATTTTTAATTAATTGGTCAATTTTATAGAAAGAATGGACTTGCCCTAGATAACATGCATCCCATTTTATTTCTTTGTTATGTAGTTGTATTGGTTTATGATTAGATCCATTTGGAACTAAAAAATTACAATTGAATTTTTTTAAGTTATACATACTAGAGGTTGTTGTAATATCATGATTTTTAACAATGAATTTTATCCTCTTTCCTGATTTATAAAAATAAGGATGATCAGTTAAATCATGGATAAACATAGTTCTTCCTAAATGAAGTTTTTTATGTATAGCTGTTATTAAACCAGTAATCCTTCCTATGGATATGACTATATTTGGTTTAAATCTCTTGAAAATCTTCAAATAATTATACCATTCTCTTTTATGAATAATTTTTACTTTAGCTCCTAATTTAGAAAAATAATAAGGATAATATTCCCAAGCGTTATTTATCCCTTCTTCTTCATAATCTTTATTTGCATGAGTTAAAACTAAAATTTTCATTTTCTAAGATTATTTTTCTTTATTGTTTTTTAACTGATTCAGCTATTATAAATTCACCTAATCTTTTTGGATATAACCATTTAGGTATTGTGATACTAAAATATTTCATATAAGAACTAGTTGTTTCCCATCTGTTTATTTTTAATTCAGATCTATGAACTATTTCATTTAAACGGGAAATCCAATAATCACAAACATGTCCAAATTTTATTTCAGGTTCTGCAGTATATGTCAATTTTCCTAAAAATAATATAGAAATTATATTTTTAAATGAAGCAATATTCGGTACAGTAATTATTATTTTTCCATTATCTTTTATTATTCTTGAACATTCTTTTAAACAATTAACTGGAAATGATAAATGTTCTAATACTTCTGCTAAAACAATTACATCAAAGGATTTGTTTTTAAAAGGGTATGGAAATTTGTTAAAATTATGTTTTACATCTGCTTTGTTTGTGGCATCACATGTTGTTACTTTATTTTCTTTTTTAAGATACTTTGTAATCCCTCCATCTCCTGTTCCTAATTCTAGTATTTTTTTGTTTTTTCCTGCAAATTTAAGAATAGTATTTACTCTTTCTCTTTGCGAAGTGTACTTTTTTAAAATAGATGTTTTATTATTCATTTTAGACTACTGTTAATTTTAAGATATTGTGAGAAATCAAGCAATATTTTTAAACATATTGGTATTACCTTATACATATGGATATTGATAATAGGATATCAGGAAAACCAAGAGTATTAATGATAACAAGGTATTTTCCAGAAGATTACAAAGGAGGAGGGGAATATGTTATTTATAATATTTGGAAAAATGCTAGCTTGTATTTTGATGTAAAGCTTATATCTGGTTGGGTTAATGATCCTAAACTCTTACCTCCTGGAACTTATACTGTTGATCTTAGATCAAAGAATACTTTTATTAGATACTTAAAACTCTATTTTGCAGTCAAGAAACATGTGAAGAAAATTAAACCAGATCTGGTTCATACTAATACTATTGAAATCCCTAAATTAAATGTTCCAACAATTGCGATGTCTCATCATCTTGGCCATTTACTTGGTAAGACTAATGAATCATTTATTATAAGACTTAAATTAAGATTTCAGAAGGCTCTTGCAAAGATTAGATATAATAGATTTGACAAAATAACTGCAGTTAGTGAATCAACTAAAAATGATTTGATTGAATTGGGTGTTGATCCAAATAAGATTGAAGTGATATACAATGGAATAGAAGTTGAAAAATTTAAACCTGATAATAAAAAAACTAAATTTGAAAAAAGAAAGTTTATTATACTCCATTTATCAAGAATAAGCAAAGAAAAAGGTCAGCATGTTGCAATAAAATCTTTATCTTATCTGCCTAAAGAGATTAGGGAGAAGGTTATGCTTTATATTGTTGGTTATATTTCAGATAAGAAATATTATAGTGAACTTAAGAAATTGTCTGAAGGTCTTCCTGTTAAATTAATTGGTGATGTTCCTGATATAGTTGAGTATTATCAAAAGTGTGATATTCTTGTGTTTCCAACTCTGATGACTGAAGGTTTTGGTTTAGTTTCAGCAGAAGCTTTATGTTGTGAAAAGCCAGTGATTGCATCTGATTATCCTGCAATTAGAGAAGTTGTTAGAGATAATGGAATTTTGGTTCCACCGAATGATGTGAATGAGTTAGCAAATGCAATTGTTAGATTATATGAAAATCCAAAACTAAGAACAAAGTTTGGTAAGAATGGGAGAAAGTTTGTTTTAAATAATTTTACTTGGGATATTGCTTTTGAGAAGTATAAAAAAGTTTATGATAATATCTTATCTTGATTTAACAATTTTTATCAAAGAATTCTATTGTTTTCATATTCATGATATAGCAATACAAATAAGCAATTTTATTAAGAAATTTTAGAAGGGATTTAGAAATTCTACTTTGAACTTGTTTTTCATCTAATCCATAAATTTTACTACTCATATATTTAATAATTTCTTTGTCTTTTAATTTTCTAATTTTTTTGATTTTTTTTCTTTTTTGTATTATGTTTTTAATATTTGATAGTAACCATTTGTA
>CAYWFN010000009.1:0-9160 GCA_964457715.1 uncultured Methanosarcinales archaeon
TTCTAATAGGTAAATTGTATTTTTTTGCAAATTCAAAATCTCTTTGATCATGTGCAGGCACAGCCATTACTGCTCCAGTTCCATACCCATAAAGAGCATAATCAGCTACCCATAAAGGAAATTTTTCACCATTAACAGGATTAATAAAATATTTGCCAAGAAACACACCATTTTTTTCTTTACCTTCTGCAGTTCTTTCAATCATTGTTTTCTTTTTAGTTTGTATTATAAATTTTTTAACTTCCTCTTCTTTATCAGTTCCTTTTACTAATTCCATTACAAGAGGATGTTCAACTGCTAAAACAAGATAAGTAATTCCAAAAATAGTATCAGGCCTTGTTGTAAATGTTGAAATTTCATTAATCTTATTATCATCTTCATCAACAATATCAAAATTAATTTCTGTGCCATTACTTTTCCCAATCCAATTCTTTTGCATTATCTTAATTCTCTCAGGCCAACCTTTAAGCTTGTCAATATCTTGCAAAAGTTCTTCAGCATACTTAGTTATTTTAAAGAACCATTGTTCTAAATTCTTTTGTTCAATAAAAGTTTCTTTATGACGCCAGCACATCCCATTATGAACTTGTTCATTTGCTAATACTGTATTACACTTAGGACACCAATTAACTGGTGCTTTATTTCTAAAAACTAATCCTTTATCCATAAACTTTAAGAAAAAATATTGGTTCCAACGATAATATTCAGGAACACATGTTGGTAACATTCTATCCCAATCATAGCTAAGTCCTAATGCTTTTTGTTGTTTAATAAAATTATTAATAGAATTTAATGTATACTCTTTTGGATGTGAATTATTCTTAATTGCTGCATTTTCAGCTGGTAAACCTAAAGCATCATATCCCATAGGATAAAGAACATTAAAACCTTTCATTCTTTTGAATCTAGCATAAACATCCCCAATTGTATAATTAAAAGCATGACCTATATGTAAACCAGTTCCAGAAGGATAAGGAAACATTTCTAAGCAATAAAATTTAGGCTTATCATTAGAATCTTGAGTTTTAAAAACCTCATTTTCAGCCCACTTTTTTTGCCACTTTTTCTCTATTTGATTGAATTTATTTTCTTCTGACATTTCTTTTAAAGATATATATATTAATTATTTATAAATGTTGCCAAATATAAATTTAATAGTATTTATACTCAAAAATAAGTAATTTAATAACAAATTAAGAACATTCTTAAGATTCATCACTTAAAAATAACAACACAAGAGAAACCTTTAAATATAAGTATGCTATTACTACCTATAATATATACAAAAACTTAAAAAAGAGTTCTAAGATAACATAAGCTAAAAATAGCTTCTAAAAGAGGGCTAAAAGAAAAAATAAAGCTAAAATAAGCTTTATTTATTAAAATAAAGATAAATAAAATAAGATATGAGGCATGATTTTCAATGATTATTCAAAAAGAATTTTTAAACAAACTCAAAGACTTTGGCTTAAATACATATGAAGCAAAATTATGGTCTGCTTTATTATCAAGAGGTGTTTCAACTGCAGGTGAACTTTCTGATATTGCAAATGTTCCAAGATCTAGATCATATGATGTTCTTGAATCTTTAGAAAGAAAAGGATTCATAGTAATGAAACTTGGCAAACCTATTAAATACATTGCAGTTCCACCAACAGAGGTTGTTGAAAGAGTTAAAAAGAAAATAAAAAAAGATGCTGATAAAGAGATAAAAGTTTTAGAAGATATAAAAGAAAGCAAGATCCTAAATGAACTTAATAATCTTCATAAACAAGGAATTGATTTAGTTGAGCCAAGTGAAATATCTGGTGCATTAAAAGGAAGAGACAATTTATATCATCATCTTAATCTTATGATTAAAAATGCAGAAAAATCAGTTGTTATAGTAACTAGTGAAAAAGGATTTGATAGAAAAGTTCTATTATTAAAAAAAACATTTGAAAAACTAAAAACAAGAAATGTAAAGATAAGAATTGCAGCACCTATTAAAAAAGGTAATAAATCTGCAAAAGAGATTTCTAAGTTAGCTGAAATAAAATCATTAAAAAACCTAAATGCGCGTTTTTGTATTGTTGATGACAAAGAAATAATGTTCATGTTAATTGATGATGAACAAGTCCACCCAGCATATGATACAGGTATATGGGTAAACACAGAATTATTTGCAAATACTGTTTCAGTAATGTTTGAGAGTACATGGAAAGGACTTGAGAAGGTCTAAAAACCTAAGAAACTCAATATAATCTTTCCATAATAAGTATTCTTCTATAACAATCTTTATTAATAGCTATATTAGACCATATATATAATCATGATGAGGTAGGTAGTTATATGGCTTTTTTTGACAAGGTGAAAAATGTATTAAAATTAGGCACAATACTATATTATCCTGGTTGTGTTTCTAAATTCAAACAAAAACAATTAACAGATAATTACAAAAAACTTCTAAAAAAACTAGGAATTGAATTTATAACACTAGAAATCGAAGAATTATGTTGTGGTTTGCCATTATTAACATCTGGATATAAAGATTCATTTGAAAATAATATAGAAAAAAACAAATTAATATTCAAAAATAAGAATATAACAAAAATCATAACAAATTGTCCAGCATGTGCTAAAATATTCAAAAAATATTATCACATAGAAACTGAATATATTGCAGAAACAATAGCTAATAACATAAGAAAACTAGAATTTGAAAAAGAAAACAAAGAACAAGAACAAATAAAAGATACAATTTCTTTACATATACCTTGTTACTTAATGAAAAATACAGAACTCATTAAAAAAGTAAAAAAACTTTTAGAAAATCAAGGATTAAAAATCAAAGAACTTGATGAAGCATTCTGTTGTGGCACTGGACATAATCCTTTAAGAAAAACAAATTTAACAAGGAAGATATCAAAACTAACATTAGATAAAATAGAAACTAAAAAATTAATAACATTATGTCCTTTATGTTATGAACATTTTAATGAAAATAACAAGAATAATTTAGAAATTATAGAATTAAACCAAATATTTTTACAAGATGATAAAAAAACTAATTGAAATTTGTGGACAAGAGAATGTGAGTGAAGAATTATTAGATAAAATTGCATACAGTTATGATGCATCACAAAAAAAAGGAAAAGATCCTTTAGTTATAGTTTGGCCAAGAAACGAAGAACAAATAAGAAAAATGATCATATTTTGTAATAGAGCAAATCATAATATAATAGTTAGAGGTTCAGGAACAAATCTCTCTGGAAGTGTAATACCCAATAATTCAATAATTCTAGATTTATCAAAAATGAATAGAATATTAGAGATTAATTTAAAAGAAAGTTATGTAATAGTTGAACCTGGAACAATCTTATCAAATTTAAATAATATTCTTAAAAAATATAATTATATCTTCCCAATAATTCCAATATCATACAAGATTGCAACAATTGGAGGAATGGTGGCTAATGATTCAACAAGTAACTGGTCATTGAAATATGGAAAAATGTTTGATAATATAATAGAATTAGATGTAATTGATGGAACTGGAAAATGCTTTAAAACGCAAAGAACAAGAGATTTTGTAGGTACTGAAGGATGTCTAGGTATTATTACTAAAGCAAAAATTAATATTAAAAAAAATCTTGAAATAAAATCAATTGATTTATTTAGTTATGAAAGAACTATAGATTTGATCAATAAAGTAAAAGAAATACAAGATAATGAAAATATCTTATCAATCCAATATTTTGATAAAAGGGCAGCAGAAATAACAAAAATTGAAAAAAAACATTATTTAATCATAGAATATTTAACAAATGAAGGTAAGATTAAAGAAGAAAAAAATAAAATAACAGTTTTTAATGTGAAAAATAAAATATTTAATAAATTAATGGAAGAAAAATACTTATTTCTTGAAACACCCACAATCAAACTAGAACATTTAGAAGATGTTCTAAAAATATTAAGAAGAAAAAATATACCAATAGTTAGCAACATAGCTTTAGGTATTAATCTAATATTTTTGAAAGAATCACAATTATTTGAATTAAATGAGATTTTCGAAAAAGTAAAAGAACTAAAAGGGGAAGTTTCTAATTTTGGTATTGGTGTAAAATATAAAAAACATTTATCAGATAAACAAATCAATGAAATAAAAAGTTTAAAAGCAAAATATGATCCAAACAACATATTAAATAAAGGTAAAATTATTTCATAAAATAAGAGGTTTAAAAATGGTTATAGAAAGATGTAATTTATGTGGATTTTGTAAAGCAAGTTGTCCAATTTATAGGATTTCATCAAGAGAAACAAAATCGCCAAGAGGATACATGATCCTCATCAAAGAAAAAAAAACAAATAAAATTTTTCATTCATGTTTAGCATGTGGGTCATGTGAAAGAGAGTGCCCTTCTAATGTAGAAATAAATAAAGAGACCATAAAGATTAGAGAAAAGCTTATTCTCAACCTAATAGAAAACCCAATCAATAAAAAAGCAAAAGAAAATATACAAAAATTAGGAAATGTTTATGGTATATAACTTTCCGAAACCTTTATACAATATAAATCAGAGATTTATAAGTATAAAGGTCCGGAAATGATTTTATCATTTCCGATACATTTATATAGGATTCTTATATAATTATATACATAAATCAGATTATGTCAAAAAGAGGTGGATAAAAAATGGCTATAGACTCTGCAAGTTTAGATTTACTTATTAATAATATAGGAGATTTACTTACTAAAATTAGTTTTCTTAGTGCAATAATCATTGGAGTGTTAGCTGCAATTGTATATAGTTTGAGAATGTTAGTTCTAATGGAAAGAAGAATGTCTAGAATAGAAACTCATATAGAAAGAATGGCTATGAAAATTGCAAAAGAAGAATATAAAATTGAAAAAATGATTAGTAATAAGAGATCTAAAAAAAGAAAAAAAAGAAAAAAAAAGAAAAGAAGATAATATCTTTTTAATTTTTTAATATATTTTTAATTAATCATAATTCATAATGATCAAACATAAATCTTTTAAACATGGCTGGTTTTATCACTATAGACTTCACATGAAAAAAACTGAAATTCTTTGTAATAATAAATTGTCCAATCTTAAGAATTACCTAGAAAAAGTATTTGATAAATGTCCAGACAATTATTTTAATGGAGGTCCAAGAAGTTCTGGATTAAAACTTGATATACCAATAAAACAAATGGAATTAAAAGGACATGAAGTTTCTAATTTAGCTGAACAAGGGCTATTAAATAAAAGCTATAAAAGTGCACATTCAAATGTCCAAATATTTATGCTAGAAAGAGATGACAAAACTCTTGCTGTAGAAGTTCCAATATGGTTAATGCCTGAAGAAATTGAAAGTTTTAACAAAATATTTGGTGAAAATATCCCTTTAACTGGACATATAGATGCACTAAGAATAGAAAATAATAAGATTTGGATTTGGGATTATAAACCAAATGCACACTTAGAAAAATATGCACAATGTCAAGTATATTTTTATGCTTTAATGCTTAGTAAAAGAACAAAAATTTCTTTAGATAATTTTATGTGTGGATATTTTGATGATAATATTGCTTATATATTCAAACCTGAAGAAAGTATAATAGAGAGGTTAGCAAGTTGAACAGAGAATTTAAAAAAGTAGTGAAAGACATTTCAACCTTAAAAATACAAGGTGCTGAAAATGTTGCTAAACAAGGAGCTAAAGCAATATATGCAATTCTTAAATCAAATAAACATAGAAATTCAAGAGAACTTTGGCATGATCTAAAACTAGGCAGAACAATGTTATTTAAATCTAGGCCTACAGAACCTGCCCTTAGAAATGCAATAAATTATTTATTTCATAATTTACATCATGATGATGTTAATACAATGAAACATGAATTAAATTATAGATTAAAAAAAGTACAAAATCATTTTAAAGAATCAAAACAAAAAATAATTGAATATGGCTCTAGAAAAATAAAAAATGGAATGGTAATATTTACACATTGCCATTCATCTACTGTAACTGGAATATTAATAAAATCTAAAAAAAAAAAGAAAAGGTTTGAAGTACATAATACAGAAACAAGACCTTTATTCCAAGGAAGAATAACTGCAAAAGAATTATCTTCACACAGAATAAAAGTTACACATTTTGTTGATTCAGCTGCAAGATTAGCACTAAAAAAATGTGATTTAATGTTAATAGGATGTGATGCAATTACCTCAACTGGTAAAGTAATAAATAAAATAGGTAGTGAAATGTTTGCAGAAACAGCTAATAAGTATGAAATTCCTGTGTTTGTTTGTACAAATTCATGGAAATTTGATCCTCATACTTTATTTGGTTATGATGAAGAAATTGAAAAAAGATATTTTAAAGAAGTTTGGCCAAATAAACCAAAAGGAGTAAAAATACTTAATTATGCATTTGAAAAAATAAATCCTGAACTTATTACTGGTATTATTTCTGAATTAGGGGTGTACAATTGTGATGGATTTATAAGAGAAGTAAAAAGAATATATCCATTTATGTTTAAAAAACAATAAAAAAACAAAAATAAATAAAAAAATAAATAATAAACAAACCTATTTCTCATCAATCTTTAATTTAGGTAAATTCAAAGGAGGAGGTAAATTAATTTCCTTGCTTAATAACAAAGATTGCATTGTACATTTTTGAAAAGTATAATTATACAAAGATGAAATAATCTTTTTATTAATAGATTTATCCTTCTTATAAATACTTATTGTTTCATTAATTAATTTAGGTTCACCTAAAAATACAAAGCTACCACTTAAAATTATTTTTCCAATATCTTTATTTTTATCATTTAAATAAAACAAAGTATAACTAAAATCTGCTTCAAAAGCTGCTTGGTCCTTACCTAAACCTATTTCTTTATTTCTTATATTCTTAACAGAAATATCTCTTTTTACAGAATAAGATTCTAATGGAATCTTGCTCCTTTCAACATCAATTTTTGAAAAATTAAAACCAACTATTGCCATATTATCACCTTCTAATTTTAGTTTTAAGGTTTATAAATATTCTATTTATATTACCTTAAATATTAAATTTTAAAATAGACTATATAAAGATTATTATAATCAATACCATACAAATGAATAAAAATAACAAAAACAGAAATAATGCAAACATATATATATAATAAAATAATAAATATATAATATAAAAAAAGAGGCATATAATAAAAATGGATGCATTAACTTATTTAACATATCTAGGAATTTTAATTCTTATAGGGCTAATAATTACTTTTTTTTCGCAAAAATTAAAAATACCTAATATTCTTTTGTTAATTATTTCAGGAATTATAATTAATCAATTAATAAAATGGTATTCTGAAAAAAAAGGAGTAGCCCAAGTAGAATTCCCAGTAGTTTTTATAGCCAGTTTATCAATTCTTGCACTAGTTATGATCTTATTTGATTCAACTTCCAAGTTTAAATATAAGGAATTCGATGATTTTTCAGTTGCTGCACTAAAATATTCTATAGTATTTTTATTAGTTAATATGGTATTTTTTTCAGCTATAACATATTTATTTTTAGGTTCTAAAAATTTATTTCTTGCAATGATGTTTGCTGCATTAATGTCAGGAACTAGTCCAGATGCAGTTTTATATATGTTAAAAGATAAAACACATAAAGTTCTTCAATTTCTGAAAATAGAATCAATTATTAATACACCTCTAATAGTATTATTTCCATTTATTATATTAAATATAATGGAAAACTTTGAAGGAAAAATACAAATTACAAACTTAGTTTCACAAATAATCCCTTTTATACAACAAATTGCATCAGGTATTGGTGCAGGATTATTAATAGGATTGATTATCCTAAAATTAATGAAAAGAATATATTCTGAAACATTAAGCCCATTAATGTTAATTGCATCAGCTTTATTATCATTTATATTAGCTGAAAATATAGGTGGTAATGGAGTATTAGCAGTAACAACTCTTGGATTAATGTTTGGAAATATTTATGTTAAACAAAAAGAATACATGCAACAATTTTCAAGAATATTTTCAAGTTTTTTAGAGATAACTGTTTTCATATTAATAGGGATATTGATTGATTTACCAAGTGAATGGATGTTTTATGTGAAATCTTGTTCATTATTCATAGCCTACCTATTTATCCGATTTGTAAGCATAGCAATGACATTCAAAAATAAACAATTCAAATTAAGAGAACAAATATTTATGTCACTTAACGCATCCAAAGGAATTGCTGTAGCAGTAGTAGCAGCTTTACTAATAAATTTTAACTTAAAAATTGGCAATGGAATTAAATTTATAAATTTAGTTGGTGGTAAAGAAATTTTAGATTATATATTATTATTCATAGTTTATTCAATCATTGTATCAACAATTGCTATGAAATTCTCAAAATATTTTATAAAAGAAAAAGTTGAACCTGAACAAGAAATAGAGATAATAAAAGAAAAAAAGAGATCAAAAAGTCCCAAAACAAAAATTACAGAAAAAAAGAAAAAAAGAAAAAAACAAAGAATTAAGAAATTACAAAAAAAGATTAAAAAAATAAGAAAAGAAAAAAACAAATGAGTTTTAAGATCAAGATTGGAACAGCAGGTAATATTGATAATGGAATTCTTAAATCTTTACAAAGGATCAAACAATTAGGTTTGGATGGACAAGAGGTGGAGTTTGTAAGAGGAGTTAGGATGAGTAATTCCCTTGCTAAAGAAGTTGGAGTTCTTAGGAAAAAATTGAGTTTAGAATTAAGTGTTCATGCTCCTTATTATATCAATCTTTATTCTGTTGAAAAAATTAAAATCAAACAAAGTATGAAACGAATTTTGAAAAGTTGTGAAAAAATGAATTATATGGGTGGAGGAAATGTTGTGTTTCATGCTGCTTATTATGGAAAAAATGACAAAAAAGGAGTTTATGATTTTGTTAGTGAAAGAATTAATGATATGCAAGAGGTAATTAAAGAACAAGGTTTTAAAAAAGTAAAGCTTGCTCCTGAAACAACTGGGAAAGCAACTCAGTTTGGTGATCTTGATGAATTACTTAGACTAGTTAAAGAAACCCAATGTTCAATATGTGTGGACTTTGCACATCTCAAGGCAAGACATAATAAAATAGATAATGATGAAGTTATGAAAAAGAT
>CAYWFN010000009.1:9189-12108 GCA_964457715.1 uncultured Methanosarcinales archaeon
GAATACACACAAAAAGGTGAACGCAGACATCTCATAACAAAAGAAAAAGATATAAAAACACTCCTCACATACCTAAAAAAATACAAGATAAATTGTATGATTATTAATGAAAGCCCTAATCCGCTTAAGGACACATTAAAGACAAAGAAGATTTTAGAAGATATGAAGTTGAGATAATTAAAATAAAGAATAAATAAAATGAAGAAGATATTGCTTGACACAAACTTTTGTATGATTCCGTTTCAGTTTAAAGTAGATATATATTCAGAAATAAATAGAATAATTGATTCTAAATACCAATTATGTGTATTAGATAAGACTATTAATGAACTTAAGAAATTAGTTAATAAAGCAAAAGGAAAACATAGTACTAATGCAAATATGGCTCTACAATTATTAAAAAAAAAGAAAGTACAAATAATCAAGACAAAGTCAGATAAATATGTAGATGATCTGATTATTGATCTTGTTGATAAGAATTATATTGTATGTACACAAGATATTGAACTAAGGAAAAGGTTAAAATTAAAAAATAAAAAAGAAAAAATAACTATTAGAATAATTATTATGAGACAAAAGAAATATCTTTCAATGAGATAATTACTATATTGAAAATTAATAATAACAATAAAAAATACAAGTTCTAACCTTTATTTACTAAAACCCTATTTTTAAAACAAAAGTATTTATAAATGAATGAATCTTCCTTATAAGTAAGTATTTATAAATCATTTATAAATCAAAGGCTTTAAAAGGGGTTTATTTATAAATTAAAATAGAATTGGAGGTAATTTAAATGCCAAAAAAAGATAAAAAGACAAAAAAGGAAAAAACAGGTATAAAGATAGTTAATATAGTGGTTTCATCTAGTTTAGAGCATGATGTGCCTTTAGAAAAGATGGCTGCTACTCTAAGCAACACAGAATACAATCCAGAACAGTTTCCAGGCTTAGTTATAAGAATTAAGGATCCTAAGACTTCTGCACTGATATTTAGCTCAGGAAAGATAGTATGTACAGGAGCTAGAAACATGGCTGATGTTGATGCATCAATAAAAAAGATCATAAAAAGCTTAGAAAAGATAAATATTAAGATCAAAATAAAACCAATTATTGAAATCCAAAATATGGTTGCTTCAGGGAGTATAGGTATGGATCTTAATTTGAATATATTAGCTATGAAATTAACAAATGCAGAATATGAACCAGAACAATTCCCAGGTTTAGTGTATAAACTAGGTGGAAAAGAAGGTCCAGACAGAGCAACATTCTTATTATTCAGCAATGGAAAAATAGTATGTACAGGGACTAAGAGCGAAGATGATGCTCATGTAGCAGTAGACAAGCTAATAAAAACATTAAAAACAATAAAGAAAAAAAAATAAACACAGATCAGTTAAACTGAAATAGATATTACAACCAACAAATATTTATAAATTTTAATTTTTTTATTTTATCATGAATCAAAGATTCATGAGTATGATCAGAAATTTCTAATTTCTGACATCTTTAATATATATCAAAAAGAGGTAATATTTATAGATATAATACTAAAAAAGAAGATAGATAAAAATGGAAGCATCAGAACAAATAAGGATTTTCCAAGAATTTCTTGAAACTAATTATCATGCTAAATTACTTGATAAAATAAGAAAAGGATCTAATTTCTTTATAATTGATTTTTTGGAATTGTCCAAATTTAATCCAGAACTAGCAGAATTATTATTAGACCAACCAGAAGATGTAATTAGAGCAGCAGAGATTGCTGTTGAACAATTTGATTTACCAAAACCAATTGAAAATTTTAGAATAAGAATAAAGAATCTACCAGAATTGCAAGAAATGTTAATAAGAAATATAAGAAGTAAACATATAACTAAATTTCTTTCAATTAAAGGTATAGTAAGACAAAAATCAGATGTAAGACCACAAGTAACAAACGCAAGATTTGAATGTCCAAGTTGTGGAAATATTATCTCTGTTCTGCAGTTTGAACAAAAATTCAAAGAACCAACAAGATGTGGATGTGGAAGAAAAGGAAAATTTAGATTATTAAGTAAAGAACTAATAGATGTACAAAGGATATCTTTAGAAGAATCAGCAGAAGATCTTGAAGGTGGTGAACAACCAAAAAGACTGAACATTTTTTTAAAAGAAGATTTAGTAAGTCCATTATCTGACAAAAAAACAAATCCTGGAAGCAAGATTCTTATAAATGGTGTAATTAAAGAAATACCAATTACCCTAAGATCTGGATCACAATCTACAAGATTTGATTTAATCATGGAATCAAATTATGTTAAACCTATTCAAGAAGATTTTTATGAATTAGAAATAACAGAAGAAGAAGAAAAAGAAATTTTAGAATTATCAAAAAATAAAAGTATAATAAAAAAATTAATTAGTAGTGTTGCTCCTTCAATTTATGGATATGATAAAATTAAAGAAGCATTAATTCTTCAACTAGTTGGTGGTGTTAAAAAAACTAGATCTGATGGTGTAACAACAAGAGGAGACATGCACATTTTATTAATAGGTGATCCTGGAGCAGGTAAATCACAATTATTAAAAAGGATGTCAAAGGTTGCACCAAAATGTAGATATGTAAGTGGTAAAGGTGTATCTGGAGCAGGTTTAACAGCATCAGTATTGCGTGATGAATTTTTAGGTGGGTGGACACTAGAAGCTGGTGCTCTTCCATTAAGTAATAAAGGATTTTGTATGATAGATGAAATAGATAAAATGACAACAGAAGATAGATCAGCAATGCATGAAGCATTAGAACAACAGACTATTTCAATAAGTAAAGCAAATGTTCAAGCAACATTAAGATGTGAAACAACAGTATTAGCAGCAGCAAATCCTAAGTTTGGAAGGTTTGATCCTTATGATATATTAGCAAAACAAATTGACATGCCAC
>CAYWFN010000010.1:0-10904 GCA_964457715.1 uncultured Methanosarcinales archaeon
ATATTAAAGTAGAAGACTTAAGATCAGGAGAGGAAAAGATAATAAAATATTTATTTACAGTAGATCTCCCTGGAAAACGAAAATGTAAATTAGTAGTAGATCCACAAAATGAAGTTAATGAACTAGAAGAGGGAAATAATTTTTTAGAAAAGGAATTAACTTGGATCACAGAAACTAAAATGAAAGAAGAGACTCAAGCTACAAAACCAACAACTAAAACAACTAAGAAACCAATTAAACCAAAGAAGAGAACCACAACAAAACCTAAACCAAGTAAAACTACAAAGAAAAAATTAACAAGAAAACAAAGATTAATAAAAGAGCAAGTTGATTTAGCTGAAAATTCAGAATCATTAGAGGCTATAATATTTAGCTGGAAAACAATACAAACAAGGTATACTAATTATGATGGACAAGAGTTCTATGATTTAATTAATAGGAAGTATAGAAATAAGGAAAATTTACAACAAGGATTAAGACTTGCAAATGTTGGTGTTAAATTATATTCTAATGACAATGATAATAAATTGGATAAATGGGAAAAACTTAGGAAAAACTTACATAATGAAGAATCAGTTTATGCTAATTTAGAATTAGCTTTATCTGGAGACATTTCTAATGATTATGAAGGAACATTAGAATCATTAACAGAATTAGAAAAATATGGGGTTCTTTTAGATCTGATTGCAGAAGAGAAAACAAAAATATATAACATATTAGCTGATGCAAAATATTCTGATTTTGAAAAAATTAAAGAAGGGGATTCTTTGCCTAAGAAAATAAGAGCATATAAATACAAAATAAGAACATTGAGTGAAGCTATATCTGCTTATGAATTATCACTAAACACACATTTAAATAATGAAATTAAACATAAATTAAATCAAATTAAGAAAGACAAAAAAGATCTAGAAGGGAGATTAAAACAAGATCAAATCACACTTAATGATGAAATCAAAACATTAGAATCTACTGTAAGAGATGCCAAGAGTGCAAATGATCATAAATTGCTTTTAGACCACCTAAAGCACATGAAAGAATATCTTGGAAATGAATATGATTATAAAATATTCAGTTCAATTGCTGAAGAATATATTAAAGAGGGTGAATTAATCAAAGCAAGAGACATAGTTTGGGGAATGCATCATCAAGATGAATTCGCAACGCTTTACACAGATATAGAATTAAAAATAAGAACAAAAATCACAGATGCATTAAGCAAAGTTGATAATTATTGCGTAGATACTAATTTCTACGAAGCATATAAACTAAATAAAGAAATAAGAGAATATGGATTAGAATCATATTTTGAAGAACATGCTATTGTTCAAAAAATAGATTTGAAAGAAAAAGAATTACATGAAAAAGCAAATCAAGAATATGATAGAATTGAGAAAAAATTTAATCAATATAGATGGAACAATGATTTCGAAAAAGCAATAAATGCTTATGCATGGATGATTAGGAAATTATTCTATAAAAATGTTGATGATTATGATAATGATTATGGACTAAATAAATTCAAAAAAATGAAATTGAATTTTAGAAGGTCTGTTTATAGGTACATCAATCCTGAGCTTGATAATAAATTATTACAAAAGCTTCATAATATATTAGATGAATCTATTGAACAAAAGAATTATGCCCCAGGTAAAATAAGTTATAATAAGATTATATTTGTTGGAAACTTAATCTGGGAATATGGTGGCAAAGTAGATAAAAAAGAAGAAGCAAAAGAGATTTATGATATTTCATTATCTGAATTTGAGACAGATCTTAAATATTATAATATGGAAAATGCAAAAGAGATTTGTGAATTATTTGAATGTGGTTTAGCTCTTAAAAGAGATGGCGAAACTGGAAAAATGAGTTATTGGTATTTAGGAAGAATTAATGCGATTTGTGGTAATAAGATTAAATGGGAACCAGGTTCTAGTGCAAACCAATATTATGATGAATCAGTAAAAAACTTTAGAAAAGCTTTAGAAGTTGAGAATTTTGATGATTTAAAAGAAGATGAAATTAGAAAGAAGCTAAGATATAATTATGAAAATTTAGGAGATTGGAGATTTTATAATGGACACAATGAAGGTGCAATTAGTGATTATGAAGAAGCTATAAGAGTTATGGAAAATAAAGAAGATGAAGACCTTAAAAGAAAATTAACAAAAGCTAGAGCATTGCAAAATATACTTAGTCTTACATTATATAGATCATATAAAAATGTTGATCATTTAGATTATACTGATATTGATAAATATAAACAGATATATGCAAAAAACTCTGATAAAGATGAACCATACCATTCTTTAGAAGAAGCATTAGTAACATTAGGGATTAATGAGTTAGCAAAAGGAGGGATTGATGCTGCTCAAAATGCTGAACCTTATTTATTACCATTAGAACAAACTTGGGATTATGATTTTTTTGACAATCTTATAGAAATATATGAATTAAATAGATCAACTTATAATAAAGAAGCAAAAGCAAAATATGAAGAGTTTGTTGCAGATGATTTCAAATATTTTATAAATAGAATCTGTGGTTCTGACCCATTAACAATAAGAGCAAGTTCTAATGTTGATGGTATCAATGCACATACAATCTCAAGAAGACTTAGAAGTTGGATATTAGACTTAAGGTGATTTACTTTTATTAATCAAATCACAAATTTCTTTATGTTTTTGTCCATTTGTTACAAGAATTCCATTGTGATTAATAAAATCTTTTTTATTATATGTGAATGATTCATTGTTTAAGTCTGTGATTATCCCACCTGCTTGTTCTATAATTAAATGTGACCCAGCTATGTCCCATTTTTTTGTTCTTCTTTTATCTTTTGTAAATGTGAAATATGCATCTGCATATCCGCAAGCTATCTTAACTGCTTTTAAAGCTGTGCTTCCAATTGCTTCAACTTCTCTTATGTCAAGTTTATCAACAACATCTTTTAAATACTGTTGTTTATATTCTGAAGCACTTACTAAAAGTTTCATTTGATTTATTTGTTTTGTTTTTGTGACAAATATTTGTTTATCATTAAGATAAGCACCATTTGCTTTACTTGCATAAAATAATTCTTTGGTTGCAGGACTATAAATAACACCAACAACTGGTACTCCATCTCTTGCTAACCCAATTGAAACAACAAAAGTTGGTATTCCTTTTGCATATTCTTTTGTACCATCAAGAGGATCTATGATCCATACAAATTCTTTTGCTAATCTTAATGGATTATCTATTGTTTCTTCAGATAACCAACCATAATTTGGAAATTTAGAATTTAATATTTGTTCTATCTTATTATTTGATAAATCATCAGCTTGAGTAACTATTTCCTTTAAATTAAAATCTGTATCCTCTTTATATCTAATTTCAAGATTTTCATTTTTATAAAAATCCATTAAAATTTTACCAGCTTCTAAAGCAGCTTTTTTAGCTAATTCCAATTGTTCTAAATAATTTTCTGACATATGTAATCACATTATAACTCCATAAATTGGCTCAGTACATTCATAAATCTTTACAATTAATTCTGCTAATTTATGTAATAATCTTAATTCTCTTTTTTCTACAGTCTCTAATAAATTCAATGCTTGAACAATTAACTTTTTCTTCTCAGAAATAATTTTATTAGCAAAAGATCCATCTTTTTTATAATAGAAATCATATGTGTCTCTCATCATTTGATTAATTCCTTCATATAATTCAATTACTTCTTTTGAAACTTTATCTGGTTTTAATTCATTTAAATATTGACACATATACTTATAATCATCACCTATATCTTCCATTCTTTGAAGTAATAAGAACATTGCTGTTGCTCTATCTCTTGAAAACACAGATTTATTAACCATTCTTGAACATGTTGCATATAATTTGTTTTGAGTATTTTCTAATAAAGCAGTATCTTTAAGTGCGTCAAAATCCTTTTTTTTAATAAAATCAATACTTTCATCAGCCATTCTAAGTGTAACTAAAAAATATCTTCTAAATAATCCTTTGAATTCAGAACTATCTATTTTTGCAACATTCTTAATAACACAATAATTACTTCCTTGTTCAATTATTTCAAATCCCATCATTACATCAAGATATCTTCTTATATTATCTAATATTGACTTATCATCGAATTTTATCTTCATAACATCATATCCTTTTCTAAATTGTATAAAAATTGGTCTAGAAATCTGTCTAGGTTGTTTTATATCTTTTAATTCTATTTCACAAAATTGTCCTTCTGCATCACTTTGAGTAGATATCAAAAGACCTTCTCTTTTCTCAATTAAATCTACTTCATCTCCTTGATTAATTCCATGTTCTTTTACCCATTTACTTGGTAAACTAATCATCAAAGTTGCTGGTCCTTGTTTTACAACCTTTCTTTTCATATATGGTGGGAAAGTTTGCTAGTATATAAACATTGCTAAATATTCGAATATTCGTATGCATTATTATTATATTAGGAGAAAGTATATATATTTTTTCTATTATAACATATATAGTATCCGGAGTTATTCGGATAAAAGGTCGTGGGGATGATCTGGATGAAAAATAATCTGAAAAAGACAATATATTTTCAGTCCAAATACAGGAACAATATTGTAGTAATTATAAAGGAATTTAATAAGTTTAAATCAATTGAAAAGCTGTGGGGTGCTTAAAAAATGATTGCTGAAAAAGATCTTAAAATATTATCACATCTAAGGCAAAATGCAAGAATGTCTTTAACAAGGATGAGTAAAAAAACAAAAATACCTGTATCAACTATATTTGATAGACTTAAATTACAAGAAGATTCATACATTAGTAAACATGTATCATTAATAGATTTTAGTAAATTAGGATATAATACAAGAGTTAATATGACTCTTAAAGTAAAAAAAGAACAAAGGGATGATGTAAGAAGTTATTTAATGAATCACCAAAATGTAAACTCAGTATATAAGATAAATAATGGGTTTGATTTTATGGTTGAAGGTGTTTTCAGACATTTAAAAGATTTTGAAGACTTTATAGAGAAATTCGAAGAAAAATTTGATATAATACAGCAACAAACATTCTTTTATGAGTAATCCTGAACTAGTTGCTTTGGTTCAGTAATTTTTTTCTTATTTTATTCTTGTTGTAATTATGATTGTTTCTATAGTCTCTACTTATATTATTTCTTCTTTGCTACCATCATATCTGTAAACTTTTTTGATGCTTCATTTCTAATATACTTTTTAACAGAATTCTTATACAAATTATACATGTCAACTATGTCTGCATATGGAAATACAGTTGCAAATGTCTCAATAATACCAAATCCAATTAAATCTAAAAAAGATTCTTTACTATTGACTTTTGTTAAGTATTTTACCATAAAAGGAAGTTTTATTGTTTCTTCAACTGCAATCATTATTAGTCTTGGGACATATAATTGTGGAAAATATCTACAAACAGCTTCTAGTGGCCCTAATACTTTATCAACTTTATCAATCAAGGTTGCATATTCTAATAAACCTTTATGTTCCATATAACAATCAGTATAACATTTCATTAATTCCCTATCTCCTAAACTATAATCAAGATTTAAACAAGTTTTAATAAAATATGTTTCTTGAACCATAAGTTCTAATTCTTTTTCAAAATTTATTTTAGGATCTTTTAAATCTTTTATCAAATACCTTAATTTAGGAATAAATCCATCTTCAACAGATTGTGCTATTTCTTCTAAATCTATTTCTTCTAATTGCATTTTTATTCACCATAACTAAATACTTGACAAAATAAAGGTTTTAATGGTTGAAAATAAGATGAATCTTTTGAAGTATTTGATTCTTCAGAAATATTTGGATCTCCTAATAAATTATTATTTGATAAAGATTCCATTGAGTTTAGAGTTTCTGTAGATAAACCTATTTGAAACTTAGGGTCAATACCAGATGTATCTAAAGTTTTAATTAACTTATTTTCATTTTCTCGTTCTAATGTACAACATGATTCAATAAGGTAGTTCAATGATAATAAACAGGATCTTGCTTTATTAAGGATATTATAAAACAGGTGTATTTGATTATTTAGATCGATCTTGAATTCAAAATCATACATTATTAAATTCATGCTTGATAATAAATAATCCACATAAAAATATTCTTCAGTAAGTTTTAATTTCATATCATAACAAGACCCTAAATCATGATCCATTTCTTTAATTTCGTCTGCTACTTTATTGATTTCTTGCTCATCAACTAGATCACACAAATAATCTAAGTGATGATTTTTCCTTTGTTCTAACTTAGTTATGTATTTAGATATAGAAATTGTGCTTCTGTAAAATTGATCTTTGTACTCAGTAAAATTTCTTTTGAATTCTCTCATCCCTTGTTTAAATGTTCTTTGATTATTTAAATCAACACACTTCTCTAATGAATTAAAATTGTCATCAGAAACCTTAAGAAAACTTATGAATTTGGATTGTTCCTCATGGAGATTTGTAATAAAATCATCAATTGTTTCTTCCTTTTTTATATTTTTATCAAAGAACATTTTTTTATCCTAAGACTTAAATCAAAACAAAAATTAAAAAATAAAAGAAAGATGAAACATCATTTCTTTCTATATATATCCTTTTCCATATCTTCTTTTGAAGATTTTGCCCTATCATAAATAATCTGTTTTGTCTTACCAATTTGTTGTTCTAACTGAGAATCTGTTGCATAAGGCACAGGTGAAGCACAAGGTGTCATTTCAGTTATTGCTAAATGTGCTTGTCTAAGTGATTTAGCAAGTACTGCTGTATGTTGAACACCTTTTATCATCTTCTGAGCAAGAAGAGCAATTAAATTACCAACTTTATATGCCGGTTCAGATATAATGCTAACTTGTTTTACACGTTCAACTTGTTCATTGATATCATTATAAACATCTCTTCCTGTAGTTCTTATGTGTGTTAAAGATTGTTTATGACTTTCTAATGCTTTTTGAGTTTGATCATTTAAACTCATCTTTTTCTTACACACAATCAAATTCTCATTAGTAAGATCCATCAGGTATGATAGTTTATTTAATGCTTTATTTAGGTCTCTATATTGTTTTGTGTTCTTATTTACTGTATCAACTAATTTTTGAGTATCTTTAATTTTTGATGTAAACTTTTTGTAATTGACATTCTCTCCATCAAAAAATTGTGTTAAATCGAAAAAACGGTCATGATATAAATCTGTTATTTCTCCTAATTTCTTTATTGCATCATCTAATTCAGTATTACACTGATCCAACTCACCATTCAATAAATCCACTTGTTTAAAAACATCAGAAATCATGTTTGAAAGGTCATCTAATGTATAATCCTTTTGTATTGTAACCATTCTTGTTTTTGTAACATCTTTTGTTACTTTTGTCATAACAGCTTGCTTTATTCCTGTTGCATATGCCATTTTTTCAAGGAATGTTTTTGGTTCTGGTCTAACAAACTCTTCTTCTTGTTCAACATAAGATTCTTCCTGTGTTTCTGGTTCTGTTTGACTTTCAACATAAGCTTGTATCCCTGTTTGGATGTCATCAAATGTATTAATAAGGCCCATTATTCTTTCCATTGCTTTATTAGGTGCATAAACAAACCCATTTGATCCGTTTGCTAAAACTGGATGTGTATCTGACATACTTGCTGGAGGTTGATCATTCATTTCAGTAGGCCCAGAATTTACAGATACTTCTTCATAATCAACATCTGTAATTGTAGAACTCTGAGTTGAAGGTCTACCACTTGATATTGGTGTTGCTTTAACCTTGTTCTCTAAGTTTAAGTCTTTGTTAAGACTTCTTAAAAATGCATCAACATCATTAACTTCTGATTTTTTACCTTTACCTTTTTTAGTTGTTTTAGTTTTTTTTTTTGTTTTTTTCTTTTCTGGCATATTCTCATCCCCCATGGTTTATAAATACTTTAAATAATATGTAGCAAAGCTTTCTTAATATACTTTACTGATTATAAATAGGAAGTTTTTCGACGTGGAGTATTATTTTCGGATGTTTTGGGAATTGAAGACTTATTATTTCTATACTCCTCAACAAATTTGCTTGCAAATCTTAAAAACTTAGTAAAAACAGGATCTAATTGTTTTGAAGCTTGTTTATATTTTTGTGTAAGATGGTTTGCTAAATCATAAAAATCCATATTAGTTATCTTTGATTTGCAATCTTCTAAATTGTGATCAAGATTTGTAGATGCATCTCTTAACTTATCTTTTGCTTCTTGAATATAATGTTCACCAACATTACCAATATTCAAAACAATATCTCCAAGATCTATATTTTCAACTACATATTCTTCAACTTCCACTTGTTTTTCTATTTGTTTTCTAGGTAATAGACCATATAAATTAGATAATGATTTTGGTTCTAATTCATAGGTTGTTTTAACTGTTTTAATTGGTCTTTTTATTCCTAGGATTTGTAATGGATTTCTTTTCATTTTTGTTGTACTCCTAGCATTTAAATTATAGGTGTTGGATTATAAATTAATTTAAACATACATTCTCTTCTTTTGTCAATTTCATCTTTTTTATACTGTTCAAAGAACCGGGCACTTTTCTTAGCACTGGAATTAGATGAAGGTTCTGGAACAAGTTCTCTTATACTATTATCCTCTAATAATTTATTAATTGATGATTCTTCTGAATTAAGATAAATAACATCAGTTACAGTATCTAATAAATGCCCTATCTGTTGTTTAAAATCACTAGTTTTCTTAGCATCTTTTAGATTTTTAATCTCAGTGCCTAAGAAACATGCTTGAATTCTTACCAAATAATGGAGTGAATTTCTGAATGTTTTATATGCTAATAGATTAGCTTTTTGATTATAAAAACAATGCATTAATAGATCTAATCTTGAAACTTGGAGATTTATATGGTTTGTCAAATATCTAACAAATTCTTTTTGTTCATTATTAGCTTGTATCTTTTTATCTATAGTTCTAAGATATTTGGCTTTATTTTGCTCTTTATTTTCATCTTGTAGATCATAGTATTGTTTTAGGTTTGTATCTTTAAGATCTAAATAATGATTCACTTTATCAAGAAGGTAATTAAAAAGATTTATGAATAAATATTTATAGCTTGAAAATTTCTGTTTATATAATTTAATCTCATTTTGTAATTTAGTCTCTTGTTCTAAAAATTCAATAGAAAAACTTTCGAAATCTGTAAATACTTTAAGCTTAGTGTCAAGATACTGAGAGAATTCTAATTCATCATCCATAAAATTAATTATTAAATCATCTAAAGATTCAAATTTTCTGATTTGCGAATCTTGGTTCATTTTTTTTCATTGTCAAATAAAAACAAGATAAAAAAATAAAAAATTAAAGAAGTTTTGTATTGGAACTAGAACCCCCAATTAATGCTTTAACTTCATCCATCTTTGCTTTTCTGTATTCATCTCCTTTACCCTTTACTTCAATCATTTCATTAGTGTACTTGTCAAAATAAGGAGCGCTTGTGTTTGGATGTACATCATGCATAACTAAAGATCTTGTTAATCTTGCTGAAGTATCTTCATATGTTTTACTGTATGTTCCTAATTTAGAGATTACATCAACTGCAAATCCTACTGATTTGGATAATGCATGTATATCCCCTTTTGCTTCAGCAATATATCTTCCACGTTCTATTAACATTTCAAGGAAATTATGCCAACTTACACCTAACACTCTTGTTAAACTAAGTGCTAATTGATCACCTGTTAACAAAGTTATTGTATTGCTTAGAAATGTAGATTTCCCTGAATATTTCATGATCTTTGTTTCTTCTTCTTGTTTTTCATATTTCAATTTTTCTAATCTTTTTCTTAAGTTACTATAGTCTTCACTGTTTGCAGGTGTTGTTTTTAATATTTTTTCACCTTTTGCAATGTCTCCTTCTAGTTCTTTAAGTTTGTGTGATGCTCTCTCAAACTCAATATTTGATCCAACAAATTCATCTATTGAAGTGTTTTTCTTTTTTAATGTCTCTGAAAGCCTTGTTGTAAGGTTATTATTAATAACGCCCAGATTATTTTTATATTCTTCTAATTTATCATAGCATTCAATCATTTTTCCTTTCAAATCTTCTATACCATATTTTTGTGAGATAGGTACTAATTGTTCCTCCATTTCAGTTATTGTTTCTGTGCCTCTAGTCATCATTCCAACACTATATAATAATGTCCAACCATTTCTCCAACTAGGTCTTTGAGGTATTTCTCTTTGAACAGGAACCATTTTTGGAGATGTTTTTTGACCATCTAATTCTGTGATTACATCATTTATTTCTCTGTCAATAGATTCCATGTCATTATGTAGTTCTTCCATTCTAAATCTTGCAAGCTCTACTTTTGATGGTTCTGCTGGAAGTGTTTGTATTTCCTCATGTACATCCACAACTTGAGTGCCATATTCTACAGAAGTTTCTTCTTGTGCTAATACTTCTGAAGGTTCTGATTTTAACTCTTCATATTTTGTATCAATAGATTTAATAAATTGATTGATCTTGTCATCCATTTGGTTTATTGCATCTTCCCCAGGTTGTACTATTTTACTTTTTTTAGAACTTTTTTTTATTGTTTTTTTTTTTGCCATAATTATTACCCCCAATATGTTATTTAATATATTAGTAGTATTTTGTTTTTAATATACTTTGTCAATAAAAAACTGAAAATTTTTCAGATGGTGTGTTTAGAATCGAACTATTTTGATTTTATTTAATAATAAATAACAGAAGTTCCGATTTGCTCGAAATATGAACGATAAATATTAATTTAGATTATTTGTCTCTATAAATCTATTTCTAAGATCTATATACTTATCAACTCTATTATTAAAAGCAATCTCATTATCAAATTGTTCAAGATATTGTTCTAGTTTTTGTAATTGTTTCTTA
>CAYWFN010000011.1:0-10581 GCA_964457715.1 uncultured Methanosarcinales archaeon
TTTTAATTTTTTTAGTAATTTTTTAATATATTTTTTAGCACACATTGGTTTTGTATCACGACCATCTAAAAAAGCATGAACATATACTTTACAATTATATTTTTTAGCCATATCAATTAAAGCAAATAAATGGTCTATATGACTATGAACACTCCCATCACTAACTAGACCCATTAAATGTACATATTCATTTTTGTCAAATGCTTCAATAAGTGATGGAATTTCAAAAAAACTGCCATCTTTTATAGAATTATTTATCCTAATTAGATATTGTTCAACTATTCTACCAGAACCAATATTCAGATGTCCTACTTCAGAATTACCCATTACTCCCTTAGGCAAACCAACTGCCTCCCCAGATGCTTTTAGAACAGCATATGGACATGTTTTAGTAAGTTTATCTAAAACAGGTGTTTTAGCTAATTTTATAGCATTTCCTTTTTTTTTCCAACTTAATCCAAAACCATCTAAAATCATTAAAACTATTGGTTTTTTTACTTCTTCTATCATATAATCTATAATAAGAAACTCCTATTTTTAAATATTTGGGGTTTTTTAGTTAGATTTTTTGTCTTTTTGATCTAACAAATAAAGAAGTTCATTACATGGAGAATCAGGCCACGGTTTTCTTTCTAAATATAACCCCATTATTTTATCATCTTTTTTAATAATATGATATTTGCTAACTGTAGATAGTTTAAAATCAGAATCTGGAAAACCATCTGGTTTTGTTTGACATAACCAACTATCTTCATATGTTTTTAATCTGCATTGTAGTGGTTGAAAATTTTTATTACTTTCATAAAGAGTTAATTCTTCTGTTAATAATTTTACTGCACAATCTATTTCTCTCATTGGAATGTATTGTAATGAATCTATGTCACTTGTTATAAATCGTGCCATATCTTTTGAAGATCTTACTGCTAAACTTCCCAAGACTAATCTAGGAATTTGGTGTTTAAGTATTGGTATTGCTTTTTCTCTTGATTCTTTTAAAATTTGAGTTATATCTTGCATATTTATGTAGGAATAGTAGTTAATTTAAAAGAATTTATGTATTAAAAAATATATTATTTATACCCATACTTTGCTCTTTTACCCAACTCCTCTTCTATTTTAAGAAGTCTGTTGTATTTAGCAATACGCTCACCACGACAAGTAGCACCAGACTTGATCTGACCACAACCTAAGCCAACAACAAGATCTGCAATAAAATCATCAGTAGTTTCACCAGATCTATGTGATACCATAATATTCCATTTATTTTTAAAAGCTAATTTTGCAGCATCTAAAGCTTCAGTTAAAGTGCCTATTTGATTTACTTTTAATAATAAAGCATTGCACAGATCAGATCTAGTAGCAAAATCTATTCTATTAACATTAGTAACAAGTAAATCATCACCAACTATTTGCACTTTTTTACCTAAAACTTTATTTATTTGCTTCCAATTAACATAATCTTCTTGATCAAAAGGATCTTCAATTGATATAATTGGATACTCAGAAACTAAATTTTCATAAAGAGTGATCAATTTATCAGGTTTAAGCCAATATCCATCTACTTTATACATTTTATGCTTATAAAATTCAGAAGCTGCAGAATCTATCCCTATTTTAATTTTTTTACTATAACCTAATTCATTAGCAGCTTTAATAATTAATTTAAGAGGTTGATAAATCTTTTTCAATTGTATAGGTGCAAAACCTCCCTCATCACCAATATTTGTGCTACCTTTACCATATTTCTTACGTAATTCTTTTCTAAGTTGGTGATATATTTCACTTCCAATTCTTAATGCTTCTTTAAAATTTTTAGCATTAACAGGTGCAATCATAAATTCTTGAAAACTAATTCTATTATCAGCGTGTTTTCCACCGTTTATAATGTTAAAAAATGGTACAGGTAATCTTTTGCAATCACCAAAATAAGAGTATAATTCTTTTTCTTCAACAATTCCACTTAATCTAGCACAAGCTAAGCTAACAGCAAGCATAGAATTAGCACCTAATCTTGACTTATTTGCAGTACCATCTAAATCTATCATTGAATCATCTATTTGTTTTTGATTTCTAATATCAAAACCTTTTAATTTTTTATTAATAATCTTAATATTTTTTACAGCTTTCAGAACTCCTTTACCAAAATATCTTTTTCCACAATCTCGCAATTCAACAGCTTCAAAATCTCCAGTAGAAGCACCACTAGGCACAGAAGCTGAAGCAAATCTTTTCCCACAATAGAATCAAGAATTTCTCTACCTATTATTTTGGTAATTTTATACATTCAAAATACCTCTTTTTTTATTCATCCAATATAATTAATCTCTTTTCCAAATTTCCCTCTTGCTTTTATTGATTTTGAAACTTTAGCAAGATCATCTGTTCTTTTTAATATTTCAGATTCCATTTCTTTTATTTCTTTTTCTAATTTTGTAAATTTAAGATTAAGTAATAATTTATTATTTAATATTTTTAATACTTTTTTTGAACCTTTTATTCCTAAGAACATAGGATGTGCAAATGTCTCTGCTAATAATCCAATTGCATTAATATTCTTATTCTTAGCCAGACCTAATAAAAGCCCTGTTACTCCTACTATTGGGCCAACAACTCCATATAAATTATCATTTATATCACATTTTTTTTTGTATTTTTTAATTATTTCTCTATTATTAGCAGTACAATACACTTTTGGCTTTTTTGGTATTGTTTGTAAACCTATTCCACCCAAAGTTATGATCTCTTTACACTTTAATTTTTCACAAATTTCAAGAACTATATCAGTAAATTCATAAGAACTTGTCTCATCTATTGGTTGAACATCTCCTGCTAATAATAATAAATCATTCTTTTTTTTATTATTAAATTTCTTATAATATATAGAAATACTTGGTAGTTCAACTAAATTATCATCATTAACAAAAACAGAATGTGGGAATGTGTATGAAAAAAAACTAAATAATTTTTTTGCTTTTGTTTCATCTATTATGAAATCTACTGCAACTTTACCAACATTACCAATCCCTGGCAAACCCTCAATTAGTATTGGATTTTTTAATTTGGGCAATTTTCCTATTTGTTTTATTTTCCATGTCACAGATATTAACTATATTTCTAATGTTTATAAAGTTTATGCATTATCTAAATAGATATATCCCTTAAAATACATAAGAATAATAAATAAAGACAATACCTAAAAGAAATAAATAAGAATAATATGTATAAACAAAAATTATAATAATCCTTTTTCTTCTAATTCTTTTCTTTTAACTTTTCTCCTTAAATCCTCATACTTATCATCAGGACTAAATTTTGGTGGTTTTATTTCAACACAAGATCCACCACATTCACATTTAGTATTTAAAGAATATTTCCCACATTTTTGACATTTAAGAATATGCTTACCCATAAATAATCACTTTTTTTCTTTTCTTTTAAACTTACCAATACTATTATTTGCTATCATATGATTAATTGCAGCATTAGTTAGTTCATATAATATTTTTTCTGCTGTATTATATTCTTCTGAAGTAATTGACAAAGAATATTTCCCACCGCCTTGATATTTTATAATTGTTTCTTTATTACTATGTTCTAATGCTTTTTTTATTGCTTTTTTGATTATTTCTGTTCCATTAGGTTCATAACTTTGTAATATAAGATCCCCAGATATTGTGACTTTTGGTAACTTGATTCTTTCTTTAACAAGAGATATTAATTTATCTGAATATTGTTTATCTATATCAAAATCATTTAGATTAATTTCTCCTGCAACAAAGTCAAGAAAACAATTATATAAAAAATCATATTTTTTATTTATAACATCAAATATTTCTCTATAAACTTTTTTAACATCCATCTTTAATTCAGATGCAAGTGTTTCAATTATTTTTTCAGCTTTTTGTTCTTGCTTAATTTGTTCTAATTTTGCTTTTTTCTGACCAATATTAACTCTTCTTAAAGATAGATCAATATGTCCTTTTTGTAGATCAATTTTAAGAATTTTACAAACAACTTTTTTTCCTTCTACAACATAATCTCTTAAGTTTCTGATTCTTCCTGGGGAAACTTCAGATATGTGTATCATACCTTGTTTACCATATTCATCAATTGTTGCAAAAACAGAATGGTGATAAATCTTTGTAATAGTACATAAAACAATTTCTCCTTCCTCAGGCATCTTCTTTCTTTTTAATAACAAATTTCCACCTAATTTAATCTTAGTCTAAAATCTCAAGCACTCTTGCTTTAATCTTTGATTTCCCACCTTGTGATGATGCTAATGTTTTTCCACAAACTAAACATTTTACTTCACTAGATGCTTTTCCAAACATAATTTGTTCATTTTTACATTTGGGACATCTGATTTTTACAAATTTGCTTGTTGATTCTTGAAGTTTAACCATTATAACCATACCTCCAAAATATGAATATCTATTAATCTATATATTGAGAAAAATCCTGTATTTATAAAAGTTTACACAAATTCTACTTTTTTAGCTCTTTTTCCCTTTTTTTGTGAATGTGTTTTTTTGCATTCTTTGCATGTATAACGTAGATCTGTTTTTTTACTAAGCTTTTTACCAGTCATTTTAAACTTAGAAATAGCAGGTTTTGAACCATATTTACCAAGATTACCAGTTCCTTTACCATAGTTTGCTCTTTTTTTAGCATATCTAGCTAAAGGATGTTTACTTCCAGGAGTCCTTCTTTTAGCTTGACTTACTTTATGTTCAGTATGTTTTTTACAAAAAGGGCAGTACCTTTTTCTTAATTTTGGAATCTTCATGTATACTTAAGAAAATATAATCCATTTATAAATTTATCGTAGAGAGAGGAATTTATACTCAAAAATTGTATTGGTTTTAGATAGATTTTTACAACAAAAATGTAAGATATAAACCAATTGCCACTAATTTTCACTTAACACTTATTTCTTCAGCAGCTTTTTTGTCTATTAACAATTTTGCCATTCTACAAGGAAGTCTTGCAATATCCTCTGGTTCAAATGGCCCATAATTATTAAGATCAGTTCCTAAAAAACTTGGAATGTATTGAAGAAATCTAATAACTTTATTTTCCTCTTTGATCTCCATATTTTCATCAAAAATTCCATTTTTAATTACTTCATCATATTTTTGATCTTTTATAGTCCCTATTTTATTAATGCCTTCTTTAATATTTATGTTATTAACAATTTTATTAACAATTAAACCATCTTTATCAGGAGCAACACCCTCTATAATTTTATTTAATACATTTGTTTTATACTTATCAAATAAATCCACTAAATAATCAAATATTAATTTCTCTTCTTCTAAAAGATTAGATTCATCAACATTTGCACCAACAGTACTTTTTATTAAAGCCATAGAAATAATCTTTTTTTCTCTTCTTTGACATAAATCCTTTGTTATCTTTTTAATATTCTCTAACTGGTGTCTTGCTTTTTGTTTTTCACTTTCAATAAATATATTATCATCTGGTTTATCAAGAATAGACTTTTTTTCATTTAAATATTCTATAATATTTTTAAAAAATTCCTTATCCAGGCTTTGAAGTTCTTCTTTATTTTTTTCATTTCTTAATAATTCAAACAAAGATTCATATGTTATTTTGATTGTATTATCTATCATTTCTGGCCTGAGAAAAATTTCACATTATTTAATGTTTTGTATACTCTAATATTATATAGAATGTGCATAGTGCCTGTAAGGCCAGTGAACCAATATTGGGATCGTAAGACTACATTGGTGCTCTATTAAACTATATAAAAATTAGAGTAGGTGAACGAACTATGCACGCATATTATATAGAAAATTATATATAAACATTCTATTAATTTAGTTATTTAATGGCAAAATTAACATTCAAATCACTCAAATTCAAACAAGATAAAGATATTGTTAAAGTTAGTTTATATAATCTCTTTTATTTCAGAGTTCCAAAATCTGATTTTTTAACTATAGACAAGAAGGTAAAAATCAATAACAATTCAATTATATTTTCATCAACAAATCAACAAAATTCACAAAGAAAATTCAATTTCTTATTACAAAAATATATCTCAGATCTAAGAAATAGTCTAAATAATAAACCAACAACTTACATACATAAGAATTCAGGAATTCCTTTAATAGGATCTAATGTTTTTGGAATTGTTGATAGAAATACTAGTATAATAGAAGTAAAACCAATAACTGGTTGTAATCTAGATTGTATCTATTGCTCAGTTGATGAAGGAAAAAGTTCAAAAAAACAAAAGGATTTTGTTATTGAAAAGGAATATCTAGTTGAAGAAGTAAAAAAACTAATTAAATTCAAGAATATAGATGGAATAGAGATACATATTGGAACTCAAGGAGAACCCCTTCTTTACCAACCTTTACTTGAATTAATAAAAGATCTTAAAAAAATTAAACAAGTACAAACAATTTCAATTAATACTAATGGACTTCTTTTTACAAAAAATTCCTTAGACCAATTTATAAAATCTGGATTAAATCAAATAAATTTCTCAATCAATACATTAGACAAAAAAAAAGCATCAAAAATAGCAAATACACCATATGATCTTGATCACATAAAAAAAATAATAGAATATGCTTCAACAAAACAAAACATAGTAATCAGAATAGCACCTGTATTATTAGATAAAATAAATAATAAAGATATTGAAGACTTAATTAAATTTGCAAAAAAAATAAAATCTAAATTAGGAATTCAAAATTATTTATCTTATACTCGAGGAAGAAAACCTTGTAAACAAATCAAATGGGAAAAATTCTTTGATATGTTAAAGATGTTTGAAAAAAAATATGATATTCACCTTATACTTGATGAAAATGATTTCAATATAAAGAAAACAAATAAATTACAAAAATCATTTAAGAATAATCAAATAATTCAAGCAAAAATAATATGTAAAGGAAGGTATAAAAATGAGTTTATAGCTTCAAATCAGAACAGAAATATAACAGTTTATTCAAAAAAAGATTTAAAACTAGGTTCAATAATAAAAATCAAGATAAAAAGATCAAAACACAATATTTTTTCTGCTATTCAACTATGATAGTACCTACTAATCTTTGAGTTATAGTATCTTTGTATGTATAAGCACCTTGTTCATTAAATGTGTATTCAAATTTATCTCCTTTTTCAACTATTTTACCAGGATCTTTGAATTCACCAATAGTTTTTCCAGTTAAATCTTTAAGTTGATACTGCCTTTGATCATTATTAACCCATCTAACTGTTTCCCCTTGCTTAATTATAATCACATTTGGATTAAATACCCCATTTTTTATATAAATAATCTTACCTTGTTTTACTTTTGATTTAGGCATTTTTTGTAAATAACTCAAACTAAGAAAAAGCAGTAATATTAAAATCAAAATCATTATTAATTTTCTCATTATATTTATTTTTTTGTTTAATTAATATATATAGTTTACTATTTTTATAATAAGAATATAAAAAGTTTATAAGAAAAAGAAAAAAAAAGAAAAAATTAGATTAGATTTAGCTAATCTTTGTTACTGATCCATCAACTGTTTTAACAGTTATTTCCATACCTTCAAATCCGCTTACATCTGCATGATTAGCAACGATTTCAGCAGCTTTTCTAGTGTCTGGTCCATCATAACCAGCAACTAACATGGAAACTTTTCCACTGTTATCGAACAGTTTAATCATAGATTCACCTTCTTTAAAGTCTACTCTACATGGATCTGGGTTACCCATTAACTCAGCAGCTACTGTGTTTGCACAAGGTCCACCTAATACAATCAGATTCTTTTTACCAATTTGGTCTTTAACTTCAGAATCTAATTTTGCTGCTCCTACATTAATTGGAACAACATCATCGCATAGATCTCCACCTGAAGTTGTTGTTGATTCTTCAACAGCACCTGATGTAATATATACTTGTGGTAATGCTTGAGCTTTTGGATAATCTATAAATAATCTAGGTCTTCCACTAGTTGGTGAATATAGGTGTACTAAAGCTCCCATTGAGTTCATACCATATGAATTTTCAGTATCTCCTGTTGGAGCTGTTACAACTAATCCGCCTTTTCTTGTCATAGTTACTTGATCACTGCTTCCAGTTGCTGATAATTGATACACTAGATCTGTAGGTTCTAAATTTTCATAATCATCTGAATCTGGTGTTGTAAGTGTAATATTTATACCACTTCCAAATGATTCTTGTCTAAGTGCAAATTCATCAACTTCTGCTGAGAAAACCATTTTAGCACCAGATTTTGTGTTTATGTGTATCAAATCATCACCAAGAACTGTACCATCTGCATCCATATCTACTTTTACATTGAAATCATTAGATGTATCATCACTTGCGTTTTCTACAATAAATGATCCACCACCATGTTTAAGATAAACAGTTGACCCTCTTTTATGGCTTACTTCTAGTACATTACCACTTCCAATATCTTTGAATGACATAGTAGGAGTTGTATCATCACTAGTGTACTTTTCAGATCCTTTATATTGTAATACATGTGATTTTCTACTACCATCAGATAATGATTCATCTGTAATTACAAAGAAATCATTCTTTAGTAAAGCTATAGATTCATTCAATATTGTATGTCTTGCAGATGCTGCAGTTACACTGTATGTATCACCCATATAATATGTATCACCACTTACAACACCTACAGGTAGGTCAGCTTTATTATTAGATCCATCTATAAATGACAATACATATTTTGAATCTCCACTATTTTCTATATTGATTTCTTCTATTTCTTCTTCTACTAAACCATGGTATTCAATGTCCCAATTTTCACCAAATAATACTGCTGCTTTATCCCCTCTTGCAACTATAACATCACTTAGTTTTTCTCCAGGTGCAACATAATAATCATCACCAGAAGTCATGTTAACTTCTATAGTATCGATTTTAAATGTTGTATTATCATCAGTACCAGTAATTTGTACTGTAGCATCAGATACAGAAGTACTTGTACCATCTGTATAAAGATTCTTAGATGATACTGTATCTTCAATATTAGTATCCCATATAACCATATCATTAGCACCTAAGAAAAATGTTGCTCTTTTAGCACCAGTTTCTAAAGCTTGATAATAAACACTTGATACACCAATTTTATTACCATCTGCTAATTTATATGTGTCTCCAACATTGATTTTACCAGTTGATTTACCATCTACAACAAAACTAGCTCTATCACTACTATCTACATAAGTTAGTTCAACTTCATATTCTTTATCACCAACTTTTAATGTAGCAGCTTCTCCTTGATTAAGAGTTGCTTTTGTTGAACCACTCATTAATGTTAATTTAACAGATCTATCAGTAGTTCCACCAGATCTTCTTGCAGCTACAACAGTAAATTCTCTACCTAATATTTGAATTTTTTTATCTTCATAATCTAATATATAAGTACCTGTTGTATCAGTTGTACCAGAACTTGTACCAATGTCTGATTCACTTGAACCAGAAAATTCTAATGAATATCTAGCAATTGGTAAATTGTTTGGTATTATAAAATGATCTACTTGTACATCAGTATCTGAATATTCTTTAAATTGTACAAATCCAGTAGTATACATATCAAAATTTAAATATTGACTGTATGTTTTATCATTAAAAGTACCATCTTTTAATGCTTCTAATTCACTAGCTCCAATATATGTTGTGATGTTTCTAATTGCATCTTCTGCAACAGCAGTACTTTGTGAGTTAGCTAATTCAAGTTTTTTATCACCTGATCTTACTAACCAAGCATCACCTTTAAGACTAACACCTGATGATGCACTACCACTTACAGTAGTTTGCAGAACTGCTTCAGCTTGCAGATTATTTGCAATGTCAATTGCTCCAATTACGTCAATTGTCCCAGCAACTTCTCCTACAACAATATATCCATCGAATTTTTTATCCGCATTTAAAAACGGTGATGGATAGTCTTTAAGATCTGCTGCCATTGCACCCATTACAGTTGCACCAACCATAATAGCACCTGCGCTTAAAGCAATTACTTTCTTTATTGCTTTTTTTACTTCCATTTATCTAACACCTCCTGTTAGAGTTTTTTTGTTTTAGGCTATTTTTTTTAAGCATGATTATTCATCCTTGCATACAATGCAAAGATAAAAAGTTCAAAACAGATTTCTATACAAGCACATTTTTGTACATGCACCTATTATAGTCTGTTTTGTTCTTTTGTAAATATTACTAGCTCTATACTACTAATGTTCATTTTGCTTTTAAAAAGATTTCGAAAACCCCTTTTCTTATTTGCTAAAAAAATGCATCATAAGCTCTGTATCATAAGAATTCTTAATTTTTTACCTAGTACCACTTTCAAATAGAGAATCTTCTTTTAATTTCCAAATAATGCTTAATATTATATATATATAATATGCCATATATGAAAATAAATTATTGTGATGTTATTATAATAAGAATATAATAAAAGATGTGGGGAAAGGGACTTTCGAAGACTCTGGTTTTGACAGTTACGAACGCCAGTGAGTATATTCGAACCCTCGTAGGCACTAAGCCAACAGGTCCTAAGCCTGTCCCGTTTGGCC
>CAYWFN010000012.1:0-9700 GCA_964457715.1 uncultured Methanosarcinales archaeon
ATATATATTTGACAAATAGTATAATTAGAATAATCTTTGTCAGGACATTTATGTTCATGCTCTAAAACTTCTTCTTTATAAATATCAAACACAACACATGCAATATCACATGCATTTCTAATATATTTAATATCATCTTTTCTAGTTTCAAATATTTTGTGTAATAATTCTACACCTATTCTTTCCTTGGAATATCTTCTTTGGAAATAATCTTCATCTTTGTTATTAATAAACCTTAAATGTTCTAAATCATAAATAGTTTTTGCAAAATTAAGAAGAAGAATTTTATCTTGCTCTGAGTTTATATTTGTAGATAACTTATCTACTATTTCTCTTAAATTCATAATTGTTTGATCTAAATCTTTCTTAAATTTATAAGAAAAAAAATTAACTACATTATTTTGTTCATTAGCATTATATATACCACTAAAATTATTAATATCCATTTTCATATGCAAATTGAAAATCTAAATCTGGAAGTTTTCCAGCATCATGACGTAAACATTTCAAAAAAGAAATATTAGGATTCCCTTTTCTCTCATATTTAGAAAAATGAAAAATTTTACACATTCTTTGTTCTAATCTTAGCAAAAGAGGAATATTGTCTTGATTTTCTTCAAAAAACTCCCTAGCACCATCTATATCAGAATAATCTAAAATAGTAGGTTCTTGATCAATACTTTTTAAAGACTCAACTAAGTAAGATTCATATAATTTTGTTAATTCATCTACACTAGCAGATACTGCAGCTACTCTTGCTTCTGCTTTATTTTTATATTTTTTGGGATTATATAACATGTCATCCATAATTTTCACCTATTTTCCGAAAAACCTTCCACCCTTTATAAAGGTTTTCCAAAAAGTATATAAAGCATATATTTTTTCCTAAATAGCTCATGGGAAGAAAAAACAAAAAAAATAGAAAAAAGAACCAACAAAAACCAAAGAAAATACCAAAAAAAGAAGGTTTAAAGCAAAGAATAATAGAATTTAGTTCTCAATATACTAATAAATTAGAAGATATAGTAAGACAAAGTAGCCAAATTATAAAACAAAAATACAAAACTATCAAAGAATATGCTGAAAGACCACAAAATTTTGATAAAGTAGCTGGAACAATATGTTGTACAGCTTTACTTAGTTATTGTATATTATTATATGCAACAAACCCTGAACCAATGAAGTACAGAGCTAATACAAATATTCCTAGCATTGCAATTGTTTCTGCATCAACACAAACAACACATAAAGGAATAGAAACAATTACAAAACAAATACAACAAACAACAATTTATTCTAAAGAGGAAATTAGAAATGCAAATAACAGATATAATGAATTATTTGATAATTTAACTCTTTATATGGAAGGAAAAAAACAAATCAATGGAATATATCAAAAACAAAATAAATCAATAAGTGAAGTTATTTTTGGAGGCAAGATATATAGAGAAAGAATAAAAAGATTTAAGGATGCACTTACAGAAATAATCTTTATAAACAAAAAATACAGAGTAGGAGACCAAAAAGAAATAAGAACTATGAGATTTATTCTGCAATATATGAATAACAATCCAGAACTTAAATATGTTGATCTTGCAAAAATGAGAAAAGCAGTTAGAGGGTTGTAACTATATTTTAAATTATATAAATAAATATAAACAATTTTTCTTAATACATATATATGCAAATAAAGAGTGTGATATTAAACAATATTAGAAGTTATATTAATCAAGAAATTACTTTTTACAAAGGTTCTACTTTATTAAGCGGAGATATTGGCTCAGGCAAAACAACAATTCTTTTGGCAATTGAATTCTGTTTATTTGGAATGAGAAGAGACCTATCTGGAAACACATTATTAAGAAATGGATCTAATGAAGGCTCAGTTGAACTACACTTTGAAGTAGGTGAAAAAAATATCACAATAAAAAGAACATTAAAAAGATATAAAGATGGTGTTAAACAAACTTCTGGGTATATCATCACAAACAACATGAGAAGTGATTTAACAGCACAAGAGATCAAAGCAAGAGTTTTACAATATATTGGTTATCCACAAACATTATTAACAAAATCAAAGAATCTAATGTTTAGGTACACAGTTTATACACAACAAGAAGATATGAAACAAATTCTATTAGATGATAAAGATAATAGAATTGATACATTAAGAAAGATCTTTGGCATAGATAAATACAAGAATATAAGAGAAAACTCATTAGTATATATAAAAAACATAAAAGAAAAACGAACTTACTTAGAAGGAAGAATAGAAGATCTAGATAATAAAATCACAAAAAAAAAAGTTAAACAAGAACAACTAAATAATCTTAATATAAAAATAGAAACTACAAAACAAAAATTAGAACAATTAAATTTTGATAATATTAAACAACAATTTCTTGAAACAGAATCCAAACTTAACAAATTTAAACAATTACAAAATCAAACAAACATTTTTAACACAAAAATACAAGAAAAAAAACAAAATCAAGAACAATTAATACAAGATACAGCAAGATTAAGATTAGAGATAGAAAGCATAAAAGAGGATATATCAAAAAAGAAATTAGAAAAGCCAACAGATAAATCTTTAGAAGAATTAAAAAATATCATCTCAGGAAAACAAGAGATGTATAATGAAACAAACAAAAATAAGAATGTATTAAATGAAAAATTAAATCATATAAAAATGAGAATAATAGAACTAAACAAAGAATTAGAAGAAAAATCAGAGAAAGTCAAAGATTTTAAATTTAAAAAAGAAAGATTGCAACAAATAGAACAGGATTTAGAAGCAAAAACTAAAATAAAAACAAGCATAACAGATTTGACTGACAAAATGAATATAATAAACATGAAACTTAAAGAATTTCAAGTAAATATGCAGAATTCTACTAATCTTAAAAAACATATTGCAGACTTAAACAAATGCCCAACATGTTTACAACCAGTATCAATTGACCATAAATTTAATGTAAATCAAAAAGAAGCAGCAAAAATATCAAAACTTAATATATTAATACAAAGATATAATAAAGAAAGAGAATCAAGATTAAAAGAATTAGAAAATCTTAATAAAAGATTTGAAGAAATATTAAATAAAGAAAAAATCTCTTCACAATTATTATCTGAAGTAAAGAATTTAGAAGAAACATCAATAGAAATAGAAAAAAAACAAAAGATTTCCACTAACTTTAGCCAAGAACTGCAAAAGATTAATCAAGAAATTCAAGAAATTAATAAAATCAATTTAAAACAAATAAATCATGAAATAATACAACACAAAGAATTAGTAGATAAAATAAATGATTATAATATCAAACTCAAAGAAAAAAAATATTTAGAAGAACAATTAAATGATAAAAACAAAACATTAGAAGAAATAGAAAATAAAAAACAAATATTAAACAAAGAAGTACAACAAATATCACAAGAAATCAAATCATTAGGAACTGAATTAGAGCAATATAAAGATATAGAAGAATTATATGTTAAAGAAAAAGAAAAATATGAACAATTATTAGAAGAACAAAAAAAGATATTAATAGAAAAAACTTCAATTGAAAAAGAACATGAAGTAATATCAAAACAATTACAAGAACTTAACACAGAAATTGAACAAAAGGTTTTAGACAAGAAAAAAATAAAACACTATAATCAATTACAACATTGGTTAGAAGGATATTTTATCAAACTTATGACTATAATTGAAAAAAATGTAATGTTCTCAACATATCAACAATTTGATGATATATTTAAAGAATGGTTCAATGTACTTATGGAAGATGAAGATATAAATGTAAGATTAGATGAAGAGTTTACTCCAGTAATAGAGCAAAATGGATATGATATTGATTACAATAATCTTTCAGGTGGAGAAAGAACTTCAGTTGCACTTGCATACAGACTAGCACTTAACAAAGTTGTAAACCAAGTGCAGTCACAGATAAAAACAAAAGATCTTTTAATATTAGATGAACCAACTGATGGGTTTTCTACAGAACAATTAGACAAAGTAAGAGAAGTTTTAGATGAATTAGATTTAGGTCAAGTGATTATTGTTAGTCATGAGTCTAAGATTGAAAGTTTTGTTGAGAATGTTGTTAGAGTTGAGAAGAGTGAGCATGTTAGTCAAGTTATTACTTAACCCTAGGCACCCACTTATACGCAATCAAAGCAATCACACCAAGTATTAACCAAAACAATAACGGCTTTATTCTCTGTGTTGCAAGAAGTATTATGTTAATTACTAAGATTATTATTAAAAGAATTGAGATTATTTTTTTATTATCCATTCTACATCTTCTTAAACCAAATCTCAACATCCTTCTCACGAATCTTTTCTAAAGAATGATGTTCTAGATCTTTAACAGGCCCAATTTGTGAAATCTTTATTAACTCAGAACCAGTCTTCATCTTAATAATCTTTTCATGTGGTTCTAACATCTTTGACATTTCTTTATCAACAACAATTACTAATCCAATTTTATCAGTCTTTTCAAGACCCTTTTTCTTACGTAACTGTTGAACCCTACGCATTATCTCACGAGCAAAACCTTCTGCTTCAAGCACATCATCAAGCTCTCTATTAATAAATATAATTCCATATCTAAACTCAGCTTCTTTATATTTATCAGGTATCTCTCTTTCAACTAATACTTGATCTTTTTTAATATCATAACTCTTATCTGCAACAGTTAACACAATTTTGCCTTCTGATTCAAGTTTTGCTAAAACTGATTCAGCACTTAAAGAAGTTAATTTAGAAATTATTTTAGTAGTTTCTGCTTTAAACTCAGGTGCAAGCTTAGAATAATTAGCTTTTATACTTACATCAATATCAGGCATCTTTTTTGTAATACCTATTTCTTTAACATTAGTTTGTATTTTTATTATATCAACAAGCCTTCTAATAGATTCCTTAACATCCTCATTATTAGTTTCAACATATAACCAAGATAAAGGCCATCTCAAACCAAGTTTGCATTTCTCTCTAGCATTAAGTGTGGCTTGGATAATAGACTTAACAATCTCTATTTGATTTTCTAATTTTTCATCAATCAAAGAATCTTTATACTTTGGCCATGAATAAAGATGAATTGATTCTTCACTTAAATCAAACTCTTTTTTAAGATTTAAATACATCTTATCACAAATAAAAGGAGCAATAGTTGCAAACATCTTTATACATTCAATAAACACTTTATAAATTGTGTAAAGAACAATCTCTCTTTCTTTAGGAGTTCCAACAGATGATTTATCTCTAACTAATTGTATATAAGTTCTAGATAATTCTAAAAACAATTCTTCAATTTTTAAAGGAATATCATTAAGCTTATATTTATTATATAATTCTGTTACTTGTTTAATTGTTGAATTTAATTTAGAAATTATATACTTTTCTTCTATAGAATAAAGATCTTCTAATGCTTTGCTCATCTTAGTAGGATCTTTGCCTAATTCTTTAGATAAATTGATTATAAATTTATGAAGATTCCATAATATAAACAAATTCCTATGCTTAAGTTTCATATCTTCAAAATTATAATTAAGATCTAACCCTGGATTAGTTGCACCAACCATATAGTACCTAAAAGTATCTGATCCATATTTTTCTATAACTTCTTTTGGTAAAATATAATTGCCTAAACTTTTACTCATTTTTCTTCCTTGAGAATCATTAATAAAACCATGCATATATACAGCTTTATATGAAGGCTTTTGCATAGATATCATTGAACAAACTAATAAAATATTAAACCAACCTCTTATTTGATCTTTACCTTCTAATATGAATTCAGCTGGAAACATTTCTTTAAATAATTCTTTTTTCTGAGGATAATCTAAACATGTCCAAGAAGTTGTTCCTGCATCAACCCATACATCTAATATATCTGGTATACGTGAGATTTCAGAACCACATTCACATTTTAATTTTACTTCATCTATCCATGGTTTATGTAGATCATTTGGAACATCATTCACAGCTTTTTCTTTAAGCTCTGAAACAGAACCAATTACTTCATATTTTTCACACTTATCACATTTCCAGACAGGTAAAGGTGTTCCCCAATACCTTTGTCTTGTGATTGAATTATCACGCAAATTTTCTAGCCAAGAATCAAACTGTTTAGAACCTGCCCACTCAGGAACCCAAAGAACATCTTTATTAATATCTCTTAGATTAGGAATCAGATCTTCTATTTTAAAGAACCATTGTTTTGTTGTTTTAAATATCACAGGTTTATGACATCTCCAACAATGAGCATACTCATGATCAACTTGAGTTTTTGTTAATAATGCACCTGCTTGTTCAAGTGCTTGTATAAATTTATCATCATCATCTTTGGCAACTAAACCAGAAAACTTACCCATTGAATTAGGAAACACGCCAGTTTCTGATAAATTATTATATGGAGGGATATTATTTCTATGACCTACTTCATAATCTTCTGGTCCACAACCAGGAGCAAGATGAACTAAACCAGTTCCTGCACTTGTATCAACATATTCTTTTGACATAACAACTGTATGCACTTTAGGATGCTCTTTTTTTAAATCAGAATAATCAATTTCTCCTTGTAAAGGATGTACATATTCAAGACCTTCTAATTCCTCTCCTTTAAACTCCTCTAAAATCTTATAAGAATCATTTGTAAAATTTTGAATAATAATACCAGCTAAAGCTTTGCTTATTATCCAAACTTCTTTACCAACTTCTGCTTTTACATATTCAAGATCTGGATTAACCATTACACCTAAATTATAAGGAATTGTCCAAGGAGTTGTTGTCCATATTAATAAAAATTCATTTTCTTTACCAACAACTTTGAATTTTAAGAATATTGATGTATCAGAAACAGTTTCATATTCAAGTTCATGCTTTGCTAATGCAGTAGCACAATTCTTGCACCATGTCATTGTTTTAAGATCTTCATATAATCTATTATTTTCATGTGCTTTTTTAACTAACCACCATTCTGCTTCAATAAATTCATTTTTAAAAGTAATATATGGATTCTCAAAATTCATCCATATGCCTAATCTTAATTGAACTTTTTTCATTAATTCAAGATTATCTTGACATAACTGTTTGCATTCAGAAACAAATTTATCAACACCAAACTTAATAATATCTTCTTTATGTTCAATATTAAACTTATTTTGTACAGCATGTGCTGTTGGCAATCCATGAGTATCATAACCAGGCCTGTCCCATGCATCTATTCCATTCATTCTTTTAAATCTCAGAAGCATATCTTTCATACTATAGTTCCATGCATGACCAACATGTAATTTTCCTGATGTGTATGGAGGCCCATCTAGAAAATAATATTTCTTTGCACCTACATTCTTATCTTTAGCTTTTTGATATATCTTATTAACTTGCCAATATTCCAAGATCTCAGGCTCTATTTCTAGAGGATTATATTTCATGCTATAATAGAAGTGGATGGGGGGTTTATAAATCTTTTGCAGAAACATAAAAAACAATTTTATTGTTTTTTGGCTTTAAAAATCTTTGATTTTTAAAAGATTTATGCTTAAAAATGGATATTTTTATTGTATAAAGTTTGCTGTAACAATACCATCGAAATTATTCCGATTTATAACACTAAAACTTCTTAAATCTTAATTTCTTAATTATATATACCATGACAAATGGAACAGAAGATCCTGCAAATGATCAGGCAGGACAACAGTTCTTAGAAACAATAATTAGTTGTAGAGCTAGGAATAAATCAAAAGGTGAAAATATTGCAGGACATATGATTTGTTCAACACCACCTGCATTATTAGATATGTTAAGACACAGATATATTCTAGGCACTGAATTAGATGTTACTGCTCCAAATATTTGGTATTATTTAGCATTTGGTTCTGGTGCATATCATACCTCTTGGGGCCACAATAGTAGTAGTGTTTTTGGTTATTTAGCTTCTATTTCTCCAGAAATTGTTCATTTTGGTTATTCAGCAATTAACACTGGACTTGAATGGTCTTTAATGGACTGGCAAGGTGATGTAAAAACAATAATATACAAAGCAATGGTATTTGGTGTAGGAGCATATTGTGGTAAATTAATTTCTGATTATTCAGTTGGTAAAAAGTCAGGCAAAGTTATGGAAGGATTTGGAAGAGGTATGAGCTTTTTATTTAGGAGACATTAAAATGGAAGAACAAAATCAAGATAAAACAATAGAAGATATAGACAATAAAATTAAAAATTCATTTAAACAAAGAAAAACATCAATTATAGAAAACCTAACAGGAATACTAGTATGCTCAACAATCCCAGCAACAATTGACTATGCAAACCACATAATATCTAATCAAAACTTTAACCCGTTCTCAGCAGCCTCCTGGTATTATTTAGCATTTGGTTCTAGTTGTTATGATTATGCATGGGGTCACAATAATGTAGGATTAATAGGATACATAGCATCTACTAGCCCAGAATTATTTAACATTGGTGCTCAAGTTGTTGAAAAAGGACTTAATTTTAATTTAATCAATTATCAAGACGATGCAAAAAATATGTTATACAAAGCAATTCTTTTTGGTTTAGGAGCTTTTATGGGAAAAATGTTTGATACTTATAACACTACAAAGAAAACAACAAAAACAATGGAAGAATTAGGTGAAAAAATGGGTAAAACATTTAAAACAAAAACAGAATATCTTCCAGATTCTCAATAAATATTTCGGTTTATTTTACACAAATTTCTTAAATCTATTTTTACTCTATATAGACATGTTTAATTTGTTTAGAAGGGACCCTGCAAATGATCAAGCAACTCAACAAATGCTTGAAACAACAATAAGTAGTAGAGCTAGAAACAAAAATTGTTTAGAAAATATCGCAGGATTAATGATCTGTTCTGCTGCATTCACATTATTAGATCAAACTTATGTAACTTATTATTTAAAAGAAGTATTTAATCCAAAAGAGATATTTGGTTATTATATTGCACCTGGTGCTGGTGGATACCATACCTCTTGGGGCCATAATGGAAGTAGTGTTATAGGATTTCTTGTTTCAATATATCCTCAGGTTTATGATGTAGGATTACAGGCAGTTGAAAAAGGATTAGATTTTCAACAAATTAATTGGGAAAGTAATTGGAACCAGGTTTTATCAAAAATGATGTTATATGGAGCTGCAGCAATATGTGCAAAAGTTGCAACAGACCAATACATTTTAACAAAAACAAAAGGAATTTTACAAAGTATAGGCAGAGGTATGAGTAATTTATTAAGAAGATATTAAAAAGAATTCTTTTTATTTATGATTAATATCAAACATCTTTTGTAAAGCATTACCAATCATTTCAGATTCAAACCAAACACCAGAATCATAAGAAGGAGAAATCAAAGCATCATCAACAATCATAAACATTACATGTTTATTATCAACAACCATAAACCTTGAATTAAGATTTGTATTAACAACATTAAACCCAAACTTATCAATGTGCGATTTATTTGTTTTTGTGATTGGTGCTGCAATATTAATTTTCACACCACGTTTATTTGCTCTTTTTAAATTATTTTTTAAAGAATCTAATTTTCTTTTAATTCCTTTTTCAGTAGAAACCAATGTTATAGATTTTTTAGAACTATCAATTAAACTTTTCATCTTTTGATAAGATGAATCTCTTGCTCTAAAACTTTTACTTATTTGTGTATGATCAAC